>CAYGTG010000737.1:3559-4671 GCA_964352485.1 uncultured Nannocystaceae bacterium
GGCCGCGAACGCGACGGGCGGGACCTCGCCGTCGGTGTCCACGAAGGGCCCGCTGTATTGGTTGCGAAAAAACTCGTGCAGCCGCGGGTTGAAGGCCGAGTCTTCCCCTCGGTACTCGAACATCGCGAGGTGCTCGCCCAGGTCCTCATCGGGGCTGTTGGCCAGGGCGACAGAGCCCACAAACTTGAAGTCGCCGACGTTGACGTAGGGCGAAGGGTCGAGCTCGTGGAAGGACGCGAACTTGCTGAACACCAGCTCGGGGTCTTTGGGTGTCAGACGCACGAAGCGCGTCGCGTCGTCTTCGCCGCCGAACAGCTCGCGGTCGCAGGGCACGCTCATGTCCCAGGCTGCTTGCTTGGCCCTGCGGGGGTCGCGGGCGCGAAACGTGACGGTGTCGACGCTGGCCGAGACGGCCCAGTTGGGGAGGACCACCGCGTTCTCGCGGTCCAGGAGCTTGGCCATCTTGTGGCCGCGCGGGTCGGACCGAAGCATCATCGCGTACTCGCGCCCCTTCTCCATCGGGGTGTCCGCGCTCAGCACGACGGTCTGGCCGACTTGTTTGCTGGCTCTCAGTCCGCGGGAATCGGGACGCTCGAGCGGGTACAGGCGGTCCGCGGCGATCGGGGGCTCGGGCGGAGCGGACAGCACGGCGAGGCCGGCCAGCGTCGCGAGCACGCCCACGACCAGCATCGGAACGAGCATGACCGAGGCACCGGCGTCGTCGGGGTCCAGCGCGTCGTCATGGTGGGTGACCGCAGCCGCAGCCGCACCGACCCCGAGGTCGGCGGCACAGACCGCTCGCATCATCCCGTGCGCGATCAGGACCGAGAGTGCACCTCCGACGGTCCCCGCCGTGGCGCTCTGCAGGCCGAACGCCTCGTTGACCGCGTCGCCGACCGCGAGCTGCAGCGCCAGTGGATCCTCGAGGAGGGGCCCGGCGACCGCGGCGACAAAGGCGGTGAGTCCAAGCAGGGGCAGCCATCGGATCGCCAGGGCGGTCACGCTCGGCATGCGCGAGGCCGCCAGCGCGATCACTGCAACCGCGGCTGCGCCGAAGACCGCGGGGAGCTCGAGGCTGGCTTCGAGGACGAGCCCCGCTTGGCTGCCTTGCC
>CAYGTG010000738.1:0-4665 GCA_964352485.1 uncultured Nannocystaceae bacterium
GCAGGTGAGGGCGGCAAGAGGGCCAGGGAGCGCCGGGGGCTGCAGCCGGGTGTCGAGCGAAGCTGAGCCAGTGAGCGCCGAGCCTTTTCGCGAGAAAACGGGCTGCAACAGGGGACGGCGGCGGCACCGAGTCCAAGTCCCAGGCACGCCGAGACGGAAGGTACATGTCGCAGTCCTCGGGCAGCTCGACCGTCTCGACCAACGTGCAGCCGAGGATCTCGCAGATCCTTCGCGACGCGACGTCTGCGGCTCGACCGTGATCCACAGCGTGCTCAGCCCGTGTGCAGCGCCACCGGACGAATCGCCAGGCACCCGTGGGCGGCATACCGGTGCCCGCGGTGCTCGGGGGCGATGCGATCGCCGATGTGTCCCCCAAACTTCTCGATGAAGTCCGTCCTGCCGATCCGCAGGTCCACACTCCCCACGTCCCTGCCATCCGTGCGCCGAACGATGCGGCACGCGTACGAAGGCACTAGCCCTTGCTTGGATCCGCGGGCCGGAGATCGCCGAGATCGACGTCTACGGGACCCGACGCGAGCACCGGCGTGCGGGAGAACGCGACGACGTCTTGGGCCACCGGGGCACTCATCCCTCCTGGCGCTCTGCGATGGCGTCGCGGTCGCGCTGAATCGCTTGGAGGAACTCGGGCACCTCCTCTTGGAGGTACGTGCTTGCGAGCAGCTTGTCGGCCACGTCGAGGGCCAGCTTCGTGTCCTCGTCGAGGTTGTCGATGGGTCAGACGTACACCCGCCCCAGCTGCGCAAACAGCCATACGCCTGCCCGGACCTGGTCCGCCTCGTCATCGCTGAAGTCCTGGGTCATCGTCGCGTGCCATTCGTCGCGAAGACCCGTGCGGCTCATCAGCTCGCCAAACCAATCGGCCGCCCCGTCGTTGTCCCAAGCTTCAAAGCCCCACATGCCCATGCCGCGAGCTTACCGTATTTGTCCTCAGCGAGACGCGAGCGAGAACTCGAACGTGGCCGTGTCGTGCAGCACGTGGCTGCTGTCGGTCGCGATGAGTTTGAGGTCGTACTGCACGTCGTCGATCTCGAAGGACTTCGTCGTGCCCACCCGAAGATTCGTCGCCGTGAGCACCGTCCCCTCGTCCTTGTGGTCGATCAGCTCGACCGTCTCGACCAAGTTCAGCCCCTCCACGTCGCCCACCACGATCGAGAGCCGACCGACCGTGTTGGGTACGGTTTGCGTGTCTCGCTGGCCGAACGTGGCGGTGTGCGTGGTCGACCCGAACTTCAGGGGGTCGTTGCCCGGCGCGGCGCCGTTGCTCGACGATGGGGTGCACCCGGCAAACAGCACGGCGGCCGCAAGACACACGATTCGCATGCGTCAACCTAGCACCCAACCAAACACCGCACCCCGGAGGTCGTGCTGAGCCGGGGTCGACGCGCATGTCGACGATTGCCCCGCGTGTCTCGCCCTCGTCGCCGCCCTCGGCCGAGGCGAGCAAGCCGGCGCCTCGCAGGACGACACCGACGCGCTCTGGGCTGAGGAACACCTCGGTCCAGGATCCAAGGTCGGGCGCTACGAGATCCTCCGATGGTTGGGGCAAGGCGGGATGGGCTCCGTGTACGCCGCCTACGACCCCGAGCTGGACCGGGAGGTCGCGCTCAAGCTGCATCGCGGTCTCGCCGAAGAGCAGTCGCGACTGCAGCGCGAGGCCCAGGCGATGGCCCAGCTGGCGCATCCCAACGTCGCCGGCGTCCACGACGTCGGCCGCGTCGACGCGCAGGTCTTCATCGCGATCGAGCTGATCGACGACCCCACCCTGCGAGCCTGGCTCGAGCAGACCGGACATCCCCTGGCCCAGCGCCTCGACGTCCTCACCCAGGCCGGTCGTGGGCTGATCGCGACGCACGAAGCCGGACTCGTCCACCGCGACTTCAAGCCCGACAACGTCATGATCGGCGCGGACGGCCGGGCGCGGGTGCTGGACTTTGCGCTCGCACGGGGGCACGCAGCCGGTCCCAGCCCGACCGTGTCCGACCGCGCGTCGTGGATGAAGACGCTGACCCACAACGGCGCGCTGATCGGGACGCCGTTGTACATGTCGCCCGAGCAGTACCGCGGCGAGCCGGCCGACGCCCGCAGCGACCAGTTCAGCTTCTGCGTCGTGCTCTACGAGGCGTTGTACGGGCAGCCCCCGTTCGATGGGCGCACCTTCGACGAACTCGCCAAGGCCGTCACGTCCGGACGTGTTCGCGAGCATGCGTCGGAGGATCGCGTGCGGGTTCCCACTGCGATCCGGCGGGTCATCGTTCGGGGCCTACGCGTCGATCCGGCCCAGCGGTGGCCGTCGATGACCGCCCTGCTCGACGCGCTCGAGCGCGCGTCCCGACGCAGGCGCCGAGCGTGGCTCCTCGCCGGCGGGGTCGCCGTCCTCCTCGCGGTTCCCGGCACCGTGTACGGGCAGCGAGCGTGGGTGCAACGGGCATGTGATGCCGAGGCCCGCGTCCTCGACCCCGCCTACGACGCCGACGCACGAGCCCAGATCTCCGCCGCGTTCGAAGCGAGCGGCCTCGACTACGCCGCCGACGCGTCGGCTCGGGTGCAGGCCAAGCTCGACACGTTCCACGATCGGTGGTCTGATCTCTGCGGAGGGCGGAGACGGCAACGGGGACTACGTAGATTTCGACGGCTAGCGGGCGTCCCGCGAACGTCGAGCCCGGGCCTGCTCGCGCGCCGTCACGAAGCACGCGCCCTGGGCCAACGCCGCCCGACGCCAGCGCTCGTCGAGATCGAAGTGCGGGACCTTGGCGCCCCGATGCCACAGACGCGGGGGTATCCCGAGTCCTCGCGCAAACGCGGCCAGCTCGCGCGTCGTGTCGGCGGTGAGATGGCAGGTCGGGCGCACGCCCGGACGCCACACCCGCAGCTCGTCCACGTACACGGCCATCTCTGCTCAGCCTAGCAGGACGCAAAGCGAGCGCGTGTACGATGCACGGGTGCTTCCGTCGCCGATCTCGACGATCCCCGCGCGCTTAGACTCAGGGGGCAGCAGGCGATGCCGAGAAGAGCAGGAGTTGTCCGACAGGAGAGGCACGCGGCGGGGGCCGAGCACCGCGGAGCTCGGCGGCAATCTCCTCGGGTGTGTTGACGGCCCGAGTGACGCGCATGGGGCCCGCTGCAGCGCGAGCAGACGGGGATCTTCGCGTCGAGCTTCACGACTCGTATCGGGCATCCGCGAATGACTCGAGGACGAGATCTGGACCGGTGACAAGCGACGCCGAGCGCGCATCGAAGGACGACGATGCGCGGCACCGCGTCGCCGGGCTGTGATCCACGCACCAGTTGGCGAGGCGCCGGCGTGTTCTGCTGAGTCCGCGCACCGCTTCGTTCGATGGGCTTGTGGGCTGGGACTGATGGCGACGAGCTGCGCTTGGACTGGGTGGAAAGACTCGGCGGTGCGGGTGTCGCCGCTGGTGCCCGTCGAGCCGTCGGCCTCGGTTCGCATCCTCGGGCTCGACGTGGCGCCAGGCGCATGCGCGACCTGTGATGGTCTCGTGGATGTGGGGGAGTTCGAGGCCTACGCGGCCGCACGAGCCCGGGTACGATTGAAGGTTGAGGACGTGGAGGTGGCGGACGGCTGCTCCGGCAGAGCGTGTGTCCGCTGGAGCGGTGGAGGGCCCCCATGCTTGACGCCGTCGTACTTCGAGCAAGACGGTCGCGGGTCGTGGGGGATCGCGCTACGGCTGGTGAACTACGAGGAGGCCGTCCCCGATAGCGTGATCAACATGGCACGGGACTCGTCGCCCAACTGGTCAACGATGGACGTCGCGTTGTTCGACCCCGAGGGCCATTGGGTTACCACCCAGCGCGTGGGACTCTCGCGCGACGAGTGGGGGGCGTTGGGCCACATGATCGGCAGGGATCCTTTGCTGCAGGTGGCAACGCTTCAAGCCAACGGTGAGGTTGTCGACCCGCACAGTGAAATGGGAGACCTGCCGCGGTCGTTGAGTGCGGGCAGGGCCGCGATGCTCCGACAGACCATCGACGACGGCATGTGGCTGCTGTCGTGGATGATCTCAAGCCACCGATCCGGCGGTCCGCTGGTCCTGTATCAACGCGGTGGTGCGACGAACGAAGAGGCGGTGTCACTTGCGACGGCGGGCCGAGTCGAAGAGGCCATCTCGATGTGGAAGACGCTCGACACGGAAGACTCAAGCATCGCGTTCAATCTTGGGATGGGCTACGCCGTGCTTGGGAACGACGCTCGGTCTATCCAGCATTTTCAAGTCGCCGAGCAGCAGCGCTCGCGTCGGTTCTCGCGGCTGCTGCTCCAAGACGCGCGGCAGCGAGAACTCTTCCGCACGCGCACGCGACGACCGGGCCAATGCGGCTGGCTTCCGTCCGCCGCCGGCAAGTCAGACACGGCCACGCCGCAGTGATGGGTGGGGCGTTTGATTGTGCGAACTGAAATGCGCGCGAAGCTGCGGGGGGCGAAGCGGCGCGCATTGTGACTCGCGGGAGCACCGCCATCGTGATCACCCGCCGAGCGGAGAGCTGCTAGATCAGCCGCCGGCCCCCTGGTAGCGTAGCCGGGTGTCGCTTCCCACCGCGCTCGTCTCGGCGTGCCTGCGAGTGGGCTCCGTGCCTGTGCGGTCCCCAGTGGCGGCGCGTTTTCCCCTGAAATGGCTCCGCTCTCCCTGG
>CAYGTG010000739.1:0-4664 GCA_964352485.1 uncultured Nannocystaceae bacterium
CTCGCCCGCGTCCCTTGTCCTTGCCCGTCACGGCGCCCATGAGGTTCTGAAGGGTCTCGTACCGACGGGTGAGTGACTTCGGGAGGACGCCGCCGCCCAGCACGCGAGCCCGGATGCGGCGGTATTCGAGGATGTCGGTGAGGAGATCGCCGGGGTAGGGCTCCCCGCTGGGCATGACCGGGCCGGCCGAATCCCCGATCTCCGACGCTCCGGTGCCGGCGCACTCCCGTGGGCCCGTGGGCGCGAGGACCGTCGGGGCGGGGGGATCGCACGCCTCACTTCCGCCACATCGGGTCTGTTGAGGAGGCGACCAGAGCGTCCATGGCCCCGGCCCATTGGCGGGATCGCCCGAATCCATCTCGAGCTCGGGAAGAGAAAGGGACGCGGTGAGGTCGAAGGCGGTGCTCATGGGGGACTCCATCGGGATTCCTCGCGTTGCCCACCTGGTGGGACACTGTTAACGTCGGCTCGATCGGCCGCCGCAACGCGCAAGGGGCTCCCCCTCCTGCATCGGCCATCTGTATTCCAAGTGAAGCCTTCGCACTCCCGCTCGCCCGGACCACCTTGGGACGGCACCTCCGACTCCTCTCGATGGGCCCGTGCGCGGGAGCAGCCGCTGCTGTGGTTGTTGTTCGTGCTCAGTGCGGCGTCCTTCTTGGTGTTCGTGCCACCGGATCTCTCGCCCATGCTCGCCTGGTCCGGGCGCGTTGGCCTTGCGGCACTGCTCCTCATGGTCACGTGGTGGGCGTACACGGGCTTCTCCGGCTACGAGCAGTTCATCGGCTGGCGCATCGTCCGTCGTACCGGCCGGCCGCGCAGTCGCGGCCTCAAGATCTCGCTTGCGCTGCTGGCGGTGTTCTCGGCCTTGTCCCAAGCGCCGCTCTCGTTTCTCGACGAAACTCGCGCACCGTTGGTCGTCGCGATCGCGGCCTGTGCCCTGATCTCCATCGTCCTGCTCATGTTGCGGATCTTCGCGGTCTCGGCTGCGCTCAGCATCGTCGGCATCGCGATCGGGGTCGCCGCGCTCATCGTGGTGCAGTCGGTCGCCACCGGCTTTCAGCATGAATTCGAGCGCCGTGTGCTGGGGGTCTACGCGCACATCAACGTCACCCGCCCGTACGGCATCTCCGAATACCGTCGGTTCGAGTCGTATCTGCGCACGGTCGACGGCGTGCAAGGGGCCAGCCCCTTTGTGTACTACGCGATGGCGCTCGCGCCGGTGGCCGAGCCGGGATCAACCAACGCGGATCTCCGCCGGGCGACGGCGCTGGTCAAGGGCATCGAGCCCTCGACCGCCGACGAGGTCATCGATCTCAGGGACCACCTTGCGGCCGCCAACATGGGCCCACCGCCCCCGATCACCGCGCTCCGCTCGGGACTGGCGCTCCAACCGATGCCCGATCGGGACGACGACCGACTGCCGCCGATCATCGCTGACACGCCCGACCCCCGCGGCGAGGACTGGTACCCCAAGGCGATGACGGACTGGCGTTCGCTGCCGCAAGAGCAGAAGTTCGGCCGCCGCCGGGCCGCGATCGACGACGAGGACTGGCCCGACGAGTTCCAGGTCGACGAGAACGCGCGAGACGATTCCGACTCGCTCCCCACCATGTTCGTCGGGTATGCCCTGGCTCGAGAGCTTGAGCTCGACATCGGCGACGCGGTGATGCTCGTCGATCCCGGGGCCAGCTTCGATCACACGCAGCCCCCCGAGTTCCGCAAGTACCGCATCGCGGGCATCTTTCGGGCTGGGTTTCAGGAGTACGACGATCACCTCGTCTATATCCACATCCACGAGCTTCAGTACTTCAAGTATCGCGGCAAGGACATCGTCTCCGGCATCGATCTGAGGCTGCACGATCCGTACGACGCCCCGGAGGTCGAGGCGGTGTTGCGGGAGACGATCGGCGACGACGAGTACACGATCCTCGAGTGGCAGAAGCTCAACGCGAACCTCTTCCAGTCGATTCGCACCCAGAAGACCATCCTGACCATCATCCTCTCTTTGGTGGGGACGGTGGCAGGGTTCAACGTCCTGACCGCGCTGTGGACGATGGTGATGCGCCGCAACGCCGAGATCGCCATCATCATGTCGATGGGCGCCTCCGAGGGGGGCGTCGCGCGTTTCTTCCAGTTCTCGGGCCTCGTCCTGGGCGCGGTCGGAAGCATCGCGGGGGTCTTGTATGGACTTGTGCTGTGCTGGCTCGTGGAGTTGTATGGATATTCGCTGGATCCTGAGGTCTACTTCATCGAGGAGCTGCCGGTCGAGTACAGCCTCGTGCAGATCGGGGTTGTGATCGCGTTGACCATGAGCATCTCGTTCGTGGCCACCATTCCTCCTTCGCTGCGCGCGGCGAAGCTGCGTCCGGTCGAAGGACTGCGGTACGAGTAGCCCGATGGACGCTCCCCGGCTGGCGCTGATCGAGATGATGGCGCGCCGTCTGGTGCTTCGGTCCGGCGCGCCGCCGCGGAAGGTCCTGCGGTGGATGTGGGGCTCGCTCGCGGTGACGACGGTCGGCACGGCGGCGGTGCTCAGTGGCGCCACGCATCCGCTGTGGGTCGCGCTGGTCGGGGCCGGGAGCATGGCGGCGCTGATCGGGGTTGCCCTGCGTTTGTTCCCCACCGCCATGGCGGTTTCGGTGACCGGGATCGCGCTGTCCTGCGCGAGCCTGATGACCGTGCTCGGCGTCACCACGGGCTTCGAATCCGAGATCGTCCGCTCGGTGGCTCGCTTTAACGGTCACGTACTGCTCACCAAATACGGCCTCGACTTCAAGGAGTACGAGGAGGTCAGCGCGCGCATCGAGTCCGATCCGCGCGTGCAGGCTGCGTCACCCTTCGCCTACTCGATGGTCGCGGTCGTCAAGGTGACCGAGCCCTCTGAGGGCAACCGAGGACCCTCTGTGGTGATTGGCAAGGGGATCGATCCGCGCCGCGCAAAAGATATGGAGGGGCTCACGGACGCGTTTGCCGGCCACAGCCTCGACGCGCTGCGACCTGGCGGCACCCTCGTGACGCCTGGACTGGTGCTCGGGGACGCATTGGCCAGGGAGATCGATGTGTCTGTGGGGGACAGAGTTCGTGTCGTCGTCCCTGCGGAGATCGATGGCTCCCAGGGGGACTTCGGCCGGGAGCCTCGGCACGCCGAGTTCGAACTCACCGACCTCGTTCACACGGGAACCTCGGAGATCGACCGCAACATGGCGCTGATGCACCTGAGCGCCGCGCAGTCCCTGTTCTTCCGCGAGGGGCGGGTGACGGGGATCGAGTTTCAGCTCCAAGACCCGCGCCAGGCGACGCCGGTCGCCGCCGACATCGAGAGCACCCTAGGCTATCCCTACCGAACCTCGACCTGGGAGCAGACCAACGCCCCGCTGCTGGTCAGCCTCCGGCAGGTTCGGATCGCGATCGTCGTCATCCTCGGCCTCATGAGCGTGGTCGCGGCATCGAGCCTGGTGGCCAGTCTGCTGCTGATCGTCCGCCGCAAGCGGCACGACATCGGCGTGATGATGGCGGTCGGCAGCAGCCGAACCCTGGTCTTCTGGGTGTTCGAGTCGATCGGCATCGCGGCCGGCCTCGGCGGCGCGGTCCTTGGGCTCGCGCTCGGCAGCTTGTACTGCATCGTCATCGGCGCCTACCGCTACCCGCTGGTCGGCGACGTGTATCCGGTCGACCACATGCCGGTCGAACTCGGCCTCCTCGACGCTTTCGGCCCCGCTGCGGTGGCGATCGGCTTGTGCGCGCTGGCGTCGGGCCCCGTCGCCGTTCAGGCGTCCAAGATTCGGCTGCTCTCGGCCCTCGGTCGCTAGCGCTAGGACCTCATGCCCAACGATCTCTCCCGCTACGCATCCCTTCGGGATGCGTAGCTCTCTTGCTCCGAAACCCTCTGTCGAACCCCGGAACGGACTTAGGACCTGAGGTACCAGCAGCGCTCAACCCGCGTCGTCGCTGGGAATCTCGAGCTCGCTGATCTTCTTTTGGGCCACGGTCTTCGAGAACTCGGAGCAGCAGTCACGCTGGATGTATGCGGACCACTGGTCCAGGGCGTGCTTGACGTCCTTCTTGTCCTCGTAGACGAACGCGGCGCCGGCGAATGCCTTCTTGTCCGACTGGTTGATCGTCTGCGCCTTCATGTACGCACGCAGGGCCTCGTCGAGCTTGCCCTGCGCCCGAAGAGCGTCGCCCAAGAACGTGTTCGCTCCGGTGCGTGCACCGTCTTGCGCTTTGGGGTCGAGCTCGAGAACCTCCTCGATCACCGTCTGGGACTCCGCGGCCTTCTCGGCCTTCAACAAGACGATGCCCAGCGAGAGTCCGTAGGTCGAGTTCTCCCCGTCGAGGTCGTACGCCTTGCGGAAGGCGTCGGCGGCCTCGGAGAACCGGTCCATGTACCGCAGCGTCTCTCCGAGGATGTAGTGCGTGTCCGCATCCCCCGGAGTTGCCGCGGAGGCTTTGGTGAGCAGGCCTTCGGCTTGCTTGTACTCGCCCTTGGCGTAGTGCGCCTTGCCCAGCAGGGCGGTCGCCTTGGGGTGCTCGGGGCGCTCGGTGAGCAGGCGAGCAAGAATCTTCTCCGCCTCGGCCGGCTTGTTGTTGCGGATGCGCGCGTCGGCGTCCTCGAGTTCGCTGGCGAACTTCGCGTCCTTCTCTTCCTGGGTGGTCTCCGGGGG
>CAYGTG010000740.1:0-4661 GCA_964352485.1 uncultured Nannocystaceae bacterium
CTCTACGCTGGAGCAGGGGCTCATGGTCGAGGCATTCGAGGGCACGTCCTTCGGCGATCCCACCCGGGTGGGCGGGGGCACCGTCACCGGTACCGGCGGCCAGCACTTCCTCCGTCTGTTTCGCGAGGTGGCGCCGGGGAGTCTGCACCTGCGGGTGGTGGCGCCCGGTGGCACGTTTCTCGAGCTGAGCGACCGTTCGGTTCCGCTGCGACGATGGAGGACCCGCGAGCTCGGTACCGTCACGCCCCTGGGGCAGCGGATCGAGCGATATGAGGTGCCGCAGCTGTGGTGTTCCCGGGGCCAGTACGCCTCGCTTGACGGTGGCGCTACGGCGCGCCCGTTCGATGAGGTTGCCGCGGAACTGCTGGGGGGCGGGCAGACCGTGCACTTTGACCTGGACGACGTGTTGCTCGTCGACCACAAGTTCAGGCCGGTCAATATTCGCTCCGCGATTCCGGTCACCGTGTTCGGCGGCGATTTCGTCGTGAAGCGACCCTCGCAGCGGGAACCGCAGCACTCCGAGGTGACCATCGATCGGGCGCACCTGCGTGGGCGGGACGCATACCACTTCGACATGGAGGGGGACGGAGGCGCAGCGCGGCTGCACGCGATGACGCGGGTGATCCGGCGTGGGCGTCGATTCTATGACCTGGATGGGTCCCGGACGACGCAGGGAGAGGTCGTGGGGGTGCGCAGGGCGGTTCGCGACGCGCAACCGATCGTGCGCAGGCCGAGGAAAACTGTTCACGGTGCGTTCAAGCCCCAGATTGACTTCCATCTGTTCGAGCAGGTCGGAAGTGTCGAACTCGACGGAGAGGAGTTCCCGGCCCGGGTCGCGCTCGTGTATGCCGCCGTCCGGATTCACCCTCGGCTCGGCGTGGAACTCCTAGACGGGGAGCTCAAGCTCGTCCGTGGCGCGTTTGCAGAGGCTGCCACGCGGTGGACCGGGGAGCCGCTGGGAATTGCACTCTCCAGAGGCACGCCGGACCACAGAGCCGTGTATCTGCTCGAGGACAAGCCCCGGCGCGCCACGAAACTCGTGTTCCATTTTCCGACCGTGCAGGAAGGGAAGACGGACCTTACCGCTCACCTGGTCCGCCGAGGAGGGGACTTTCGGGCTCATGCGATCGGCGGCTCCATGACGCTCGACCTCGCGGACGATTTTCCCACGACCCTGGACAGCATGACTTCAACGGAGGACGGCCTGAGCTTCGCCGACCACACAGTCTCCCACGAACTCGGTCACATCCTGAGCTTGCCGGACGAGTACCTCGAGAAGAACAAACTCGACGTCCCTCAGTTCATCCAACCATTCCGCTCGCTCGTGCATGTGGGCGAGACGCTGTCGATGATGAACGGAGGCTACATGCCGATGCTGCGAGACTATTGGGTACTCGCAGGAGCGTTGGTCGAGGCGAGCCATTTGGCCCGAGACATGCGCGTCTGTTGCGATACACGTCGCGGCGGTGGCCCATCAGGGCGGCTCCACAGCTACCGGCCACAGATGGTCGCGTCGCCATACGAAGCGATTACGACGTTTGAGGTGGGACCAGAACACGGACGATTCGAAGCGACGCTGGGTGAGTTAGGCGACGACTTCGATCTGGCGTCGCCGGCAGGGATCGATGGGGTCTTGATCCTCTCTCCGCGTTTGTACCTGCGCCCAAGGGCACGTGGGACACCGGGAGAGGCGAAGGTCCGCGCGCTCAAGAACCTGGCCGAAAGTCTCAACGCCAGCATAGCGAAGACCGCGGTTGTCCTGCGCCGCGTTTCGGGAGGAGCCGCAGCGGAGGCGCCCCGGCGGGTTCTCGTTGGCATGTACCCTCGGTTCTCCCGGGCGAACGTGGGCGCTGCCGATCTTCGCGTTCACTTGGCCTTGGGGCCGGCTGCTGATACGCGGCCGTCGTTCGGCGTCCGCGGTGATCGCGTGACGCTCCACGCCAAGCAAGGTGGTGCGCTTCTTCGGCACCTCCTCGACCTCCCCGTTCAGCAGGTCCCGAGGCTCGAGATGAAGCGGGCGGGGGCGACCTTGACATTCACGGTTGGCTCGAGAAATGTGGAATTCGAGGCCACGGGGGATGTGCCGCCAGGCAAGGATGAGTATGTGTCTCGGGTGCACGATCCGAAGATGGGGTTGCGGCCTTTGGGGGGCAGCGAGGTTGCGGTCAATCTCGCCGCCGCGATCAACGATCCGGCGAACTCGCTCCACCCTGACGTCTCCGCGGTTGCAGACGGAGACGAGGTCCGGTTGGTCTACGCGCAGGATCTGGCGGTCCACGTCGAGTCGAACAGCTCCTCTCGGGTTGCTGTACACGGCCGGTTTCGGCAGGACGTCGTCGCCGAGGAACTCGTCGGAATCGCCCGTGCGTTGAGTGCTGCGCTCGGCGAGACCTATGAGGTGGAGTTGTGAGAGGGCAGGCCATCGCCATCGGTCTGTCTGCGCTCGGGGCTTTGTCAGCCGGCTGCCTTCGAGCGGCCCCCGCGTCCTCGACGTCCCCCCGATGGTGTGGTGCGAGCCAGCGCTTGTTGGCAAAGGCGACCTTCGCATCGCACGTTGAGGTTGGTATCGAAGCCTCGGTGGAGCGACGTCGGGAGTATCCGATTCACCCAGGTCTCTCCCACCCGAAGGCACCTGCGGCGCTCTCAGTTCTGGCGGTCGGCCCCCGCGTCGACCAACTCATCCTCGACGAGGTGCTCGTGTTGAGCACGAACTCCGCGGTCCGTGAAGACTGCGGCTTCATCCAGCGGGACGGCGAGGTTCCCGCGGTCGACACCATCGAGCCTGGCAAGCCTGGCACTGTGGAATTCTCCAGGGTACGGTCCG
Source organism: uncultured Nannocystaceae bacterium (assembly GCA_964352485.1). Taxonomy (GTDB): domain Bacteria; phylum Myxococcota_A; class Polyangia; order Nannocystales; family Nannocystaceae; genus CAJXVA01. The sequence continues at coordinate 2,825 of CAYGTG010000740.1, forward strand.
ACGGCTCCGGTTTGGTGGCGACTCGTTTTCGGTCCCGAACGAACCCGGACGGGCGCGGTCCTCGTTGGGGGTATCTCGTAGAGCGCCGGACTGCCGAAGGACGCGTTGACTTCATCGAGACGCGTGGAGCCACCGAGGCGGTGCTTCTTGCCTCGGGCGTGATCGTCGTCCGCAATGACTCCAGATTCGGATCCACAACCCTCCTCGAGGACGGGACACTCAGTCCGTTTGGGGCGCGGATTGACGAGATGGTCGGTTGGGGGAACGACCGCATTTGGGGAGTGGGCCCCACAGGGAGATCGGTCATCGGAGCCGATCACACCGGAGACGTGTTCTTCCGGCGACGTGCCCGAGGGTCTGTCTCTGCCGTGATGCCGTACCGAGACGGGGTGTGCGCGGTAACGGACGACGGTGACGTGCGCTGCTTTGGGCTCGATGGCGAGCTTGGGGCTGAGGTCCAGGTTTCCGGGGGGCAGACGTTCGCCGTCGAGGCAGAGGGAAGAATCTACGCCGCGAGTACTTCGGCGGTCTATGCTTTCAAATCGGACGGAACGCTGCGCTGGCGCGACGAACTCAATGGGCTCATCAGTAACCTGGTGCTGTCTCCGGTCCACGGACTGTGCCTTGTGGATGCACAGAGGTCGGCGACGCTGATCTGTTACGGGACGGCGGATACCACGGCCCGGCGCGCGAATCCGGGACGAAGGTTGTCGACAAACTCCATCCATGCGTCCCAGTCTGCGAGCGTCGAGGCGCTGGGCTCGGGGACGCGCCAGTCCAAATAGGTGACCCGAAACTCCCGGTGTGTGGCGTGATCGAGGGATGTCGGCAGGAGAGCGGTCGTGCGATAGACGAGGGGCTCGAACTCCCGCTGTAGGCCGTGTTTGGGGTCATTCGGATGGGCCCACATGCGGTGCGGGGGGACTGCTCGAATCGTGTCGTACCTGGACATGGACCACAGGAGCACCGGAGTCGCGCCCGATGCATCCGTCGCGTGGACGACGACCCGAACCCAGGGGTGTGCTCGGAGAGAGAGGACGACTGCTGCGGGGCGGCCTGGGGCTGGCTGCACGTCCAACGTGCCCGGCGGGCCCCCTACGCCTGCGACCATGAGGGCGACGACCTCGCGCTCTCTGAACTCACCTTCGGTACAGTGGGAGTCCCCCGCGCAGACGAAACGAGAGGCGCTCGCGACCGCATGGACGTACGCAGAGCCGTCGTGCGTTTGTGGTTCGGCGCCGGAAACGAGGACTTCGAGTTGATCGTCGATATGGCTCGTCTGGCGCCGCGAGCTTTCCATCGCATGAATTCGAGAGTCCTCGATGAGCTTCAGAGCACCGGTTTGGGTCCGTTCTACGAGGTGGGCGGTCTGGTGGGTGATCGTGGAACGGCCCGGCAACGAGGCGAACGCAGAGACCGTGGGCGAGGCTGCCCGTCGTTGTGGTGTCGAGCTGTTGTTGGCCGACAGTGGGCCCGGCAGGACGATGCCCACGCCCCCAGACTCCAACGGCACGACCTCTCGGTTGAGGAGGTCCTTGGCCAGATCCCGGGAGACCGAGCTCGCAAGGACGAAGACACCCGGGGCGACTCCAAGCCGGCTCGAATCCCACTGATGCGGGGGATCGGGCCTCCAGGCGTCGCGGCACCCGCCCACTCCCCCGGCGATCAACAGAAGGAAGAGCCCAGCCCGTCTCATTCGTCGTCCTCGTCGCTGGCTTCGCCGTCCTCACGCTCATACGGCTCCGCAGGTTCCCCCACCGGCTCGCCGGGCTCGAAGTCATCGTCGTCGTCCGCGGTGGGGAACTCGTCTGCGGGAGGCTGCGGAGCCGTATGAGCG
>CAYGTG010000741.1:0-4656 GCA_964352485.1 uncultured Nannocystaceae bacterium
CGTCTCGGGCTCAGGCGACGTCTCGGGCTCAGGCGACGTCTCGGGCTCGGAGGCGGCGTCAGCGTGGGCTTCGGGCTCCGCGGAGGTCGATTCGGGGTTGGGATTCGGCGCATCACCCGCGGGATCTTCACCCCGGTCGACCAGCGAGGGGTGGGCATCCTCTGATGCCGGCTCGGCGAGGGCCACATGGGGGGCCGCGAGGCTGAGCGCGGCCAACAAGCAGCCGGGCGCATGGAGGCGTCGGGGCATGGGCGGGCGGAGTGTAGACGGTCAACCGGCGGGGTGAAAGCGTCGGGCGCACGGAGCGTCATTTTCGTCACGTTGACCGGCCTCGATCGCATCGATGGGAGCGCATCAACGTCTGTGGTTGTGTATGGTGCGCCCCGCTTTGGCACCCCGCGAAGGACGACGACGCTTTGGAATGCGTCTGCTTGGGCTCGCCAGCTGCTTGGCAGCGGTGGCGGGGTGCGATCGAGCGGGCTCCGAGCCGCCCCATCCCCCTCCAGAGGCCTACGAGGAGCCGAGTGACTTCGCCGGGGCTTGGCGGGGCGAAGTGGACGGAATTGCCGGGCAGCTTCGGATCGACCACCTCGGGCAAGGCCGCTACTACGCCAACTTCCGCGGCAAGACCCGTCCGGAGCGCTACATCCTGTCGCTCAATCAGGCACGGGCCGCGATGGGGGACGGCGAGACGGCCCCCTCGAACGTGTGCTCGTTCACGTGGCAGGACGGGCGAGGCGCGGTGGGCAGCGGCTGGCTGCTCATCAACCGCGAGGACACGACGATCACCGGGACGTTTGGCCGCGGCGGCTCGATGTCCGGGATGGGCGTGTGGACCTTCGTCCGCGCCGACGTGAAGCGGTAGCGCCGAGCACGAGCATCGCGAGCGACGCGACGCCACCCCAGCCATCGGTGCGACCCCCTCGGGACGTGCTGCATTCGCATCCGGTTCCACCCACGCCGAACGCGGCTGGGTTGACCGGCGCCGTGGGGTCGATGGGTCCACTGCTGCCGCTCTCCTGTGTACCCTCGGTGCCGGCGGTGTCTGTGGCGCCGGTCGGGTCGGTCGTCGGGTCGCCGGAGGTTGAGGGATCCACGGTCGCGTCGGTCGGATCGACGGTGGGATCGCCTCCGGTCGTGTCGCCACCGCTGGTCGTGTCGTCACCACCGGTCGCGGCGCCGTCCACAGTGACCGTCACCGACTCCGTAACCGTCGCGCCGTCGGCGTCGGTCACGCTGACGTTGAAGGTCCAGGTGCCCGCGGGTACCCCGTTGAAGTCCCATTCGTAGGGAGGCTCGCTGATGTCCTGCGAGATCGGCGTGCCATCGATGTCGGCGGACAGCGAGACGTCGAGACCTCCGAACGCGTCGAGCACGTCCGCGGTGATCGAGAACGAGGGGTCGACGGTTGCGCCATCGGCAGGCTCGGTGATCGTGACGGTCGGAGGCCCGTCGTCGACGCGAGCGCCAACGATGGCGTTGAGGTCTTCGGTGGCATTCTGCTCGCCTGCGACACAGCCTGGATGCGACGGACACGTGCCGCCCACGATGCCCACGCACTCACTGCCGAACTGCAGACCGAACACGCTGTACGAGCCCATGATCTGGCCCACGGTCGACTCGTTCTCCAAGCCCCAGCCAAAGCCGAGCCCGGTGAGCGAGTAATACGCGATGCGCCGCATGTCGGTCTGCTGGGCGGCGGGCAGGCAGCCCTGGAACACGAACGAGACGTTTTGTGCGCTGCCGTCCCCACAGTCGGCCAGCCCGATGGCGGGGGGGCAGTCGTTGTCCGGGAAGCGGCCGTTGGCGTCGGTTTCCGAGCCGAACACCACCATGTCGTAGCTGCCAGCGGCGGGCCGCTCGAACACGTACTCGATGTCGAACGGCGAGGTCGCTTCCTTGAGGTAGAAGTGAAGAAGCGCGAGTTCTTCAGCGCTCAGTGCGATCCCCGACACGGCGCCGGCGGTGAATCCGTTGCTCGTGTAAGAATCGACCGTCGGGTCCTGCCCGCCGTCGCTGTTGAGCGTGACGGGGTCGAGGTTGATGAACACGACGCGCTCCGCCGCGGCGTCTCCCGCTGCGAGGAGCATGAGCGCGGCGGCGCACAGTGGCGCGGTGCGCTTGAGTGAGCCGACCCAATCCATGGAGGACATCGTACCGGGCGTGTGCCCCGATCCGCCAGTATCCTGGTCAGCCTCCTGGTCAGCCGCCGGCGAGTACGACGCGCGCGTTGGCCGTGGGGTCGATTTGCCCCCGGATGTCGGCCTGAACGTTGAGGGTGTGCGCACAGCTCGTCGACGACGGTTTGCAGTCGTGCGGAATCGAGAACTCGATGTCCACGCCGGTTGCGCTGGAGGCCTCGACGTCGGCGTCGACCGACATGCGGACCTCGGCGACCGCGCGCCGGTCCCAACCCGCCGTGAGCTGGTCGCGGTGCTCGAGGGAGGCGGCCTCGGACTCTTCGAACCGGTCCCCATCTTCGGCGGTCCAGTGTCGATCGGCCTCGATGAGCCGGAGCACCAGAGCCTCTACATGGGCGGCGGACGTCCCACCTTCGAGCTCCACGCGTGCCGTCAACGTCGCACCGGGAGTCAGCGAGTCGGACGACGGTGTAACCCGTAGCCGTACACCCGACGCACCCAAACTCTCGCGCATTTTCTCCGAGAAACTCATGACCCGAACGTGACGGTACCCCGTCGCGCCCGGCTCTCACAAGCCCAGACACCGCCCAGGGGTGTTTTCCGGCCGCTCAGCTCGGGGGGGCGGAACATGACGGTGCTGCGGTCGGTATGCTCCGGCCCATGCGATCCTGGAGACCGCCCCATCGCCCGACCGTGGCCATTCCGCTTGCCGTCGCGTTCCTTTCGAGTTCTTTCACGCTCGGAGGCTGCGACAAAGCCGAAGAACTCGCCGCGAAGGTCAGCGGCGAGGAGGACAAAGACGCTGACAAGGACGCCGACAAGGATGAGTCCAAGGATGAGTCCACCGATGAGTCCACCGATGAGTCCAAGAAGGACGACGAGGATGCGAAGGTCGCGGAGCCGGAGCCGATCCCGGTCGAGCCGATGCACACCGGTCTCGACCTGATGCTCTCGTTCGTTCCCGACGCCGACGCTGAGTTCGCCATCATTCGTGATGCTTCGGTCCTCGCGGACTACTACGAAGAAGGGATGCGCTTTGTCGACGCGCCGCTGAAGAAACTGGCGGCGTCTCCCGAAGTGTCCTCGGATCTTCGAGAGGTGAACGAGGCCTACGGGGTCATGGACACCAAGGGCAAGCAGGTCATCGAGGCGCTCGGGTCCTCCGGCCTGCGTCTCAAGGACGGGGCTGCGATCATCAACGTCAACAAGGATCCCGTGATGATCTTTGCGGCGGACGATCCGAACGCCGTGGCCAAGCTCGCCAAGGCCCTCGGGGAGGACGAAGCCGATGACATGGCGTGCGGCCCCCTCGCCGGCCACGAAGGCTGGAGCGTCTGCGCCGACGATCAGGCCACGCTCGACGCCTACAAGCCGGCGGAGGACCCCAGCGCGGTCCGCAAGGCTCTGCAGGACAAGCTGGCCGCGGTCGCGCTCGATGACGCGAACGTTCTGGTCCACATGCCCAGCGAAGACGCGATCTTTGCGGTGACCACATTGCCTGGCCTCGTTCACCTCGCGGGCGTCTTCCCGGTCGACAAGGATGTCGAGCAAGGTCTCGCGGCCCTCGAAGGTGGCGAGACGCACACGTTGGCCAACGTGCAGCCCGGGGCTGGCTTCGCGTGGGGCCGCGCCAACTCGGCGTTGGTCGGAATGGGCATGGCGGCGGCCGCCGGCGACGCGCCCCCGGAGATGGCCAAGATGTTCGAGACCATGACGGGCGAGTTCATGATCGCGGGATCCGTGGACCCCGGCGGCCTGGTCTTTCAGGCCGGCATCCGCGATGTCGCCCCGTTCTCCAAGGCGTGGGAGCTGGCGCTGGAGGCCTCTAAAGACGCGCCAAAGGGAATCCCGGAGCTCGAGGGGAGCGAACTCAAGATCGAGAAGGTGCCCGTGAACCACGGCACCACGATGGCCGACGCGCTGCATGTCGAGCTGACCGGCGTGCCCGAGGCGGACATCGTCAAGGCGTTTGCTGGGCTGCACTTTGATGGCTGGGCCTTTGCAGCCAACAATGCGCTCACCGTCGCGGTCGGGCCCGACACCGCCAACGTGGGCAAGCTTCTCGACGGCTCGGGCGACGGCATCAGTGCGGACACACTCGCCTCACTGCCGGCACCACTCGCGGAGGGCTTCAAGCGAGAAGAGGTCGCGTTCGCGATGCACCTTCCCGCGGACTTCATGCAGGGGGAGCACCTGCACCGGCTCCTGCGCGCGGCGCTCAAGAACGTGCCTGATGTAGACGCCGAGGTCTTGATCGCGGGCTTGGCTCTGACGGCGCCGGTATCGAGCAGCTCGTTGTGGGTTGAGAAACCCGCCGGGAGTGGTGTTCCGGTCTTGCACATGGCGGTCCAAGGAATTGGCAACCGTGCGACGGATGAAGGGCGCGCAGCACTCGACGCCGCGCATCGGGTCACCGAGGGGACGGCGCCCGCGGAGGCGTTCGCGCCGTTGGCCGCGAAGTACGAGAGCTCCGCGATGGCGTTCGCCTATCACACGCGGGCGGGGAGTGAGGGAC
>CAYGTG010000742.1:0-4653 GCA_964352485.1 uncultured Nannocystaceae bacterium
CTTTCGGAGCCGTCTTTTTGGAGGCGCTCTTTTTCTTTCGCGGGCTGTCGGCGGATGCATCCGCGTTCGAGGCGGGGGCCTTGGGCTCGTCGGCGGGCGCGGTGGCCGACTCGGTTTCCGTGACCGCTTTGGGCTTGGTCCGAGCGGGCTTCTTGGGGGCTGGCTCAGCGGCTTCGACCTCTTCGACCGCTTCGACTGCTTCGACCTCTTCGACCTCGTCGGTGACCGTCTCCTGCGCGGTCGTGTCTTCGGGCTCCGAGACAGACTCAGAAGTTGCTTCCCAGATCCCGAAGATGGCTCCCGCCGGATCGCCGATCACCGCGACCGGGCTGTGGCCCTCGACGTCCGAGGTGTCGACCAAGATTCGCGCTCCAGCATCGCGAGCGCGCGCGACGGTCTCGGCGACGTTGTCGACCGCGACGTAGGGCATCCAGTGCGCAGGGAGGTCCTGGTCCGCCTTGAGCTGGATCCCTCCGCCCGGAGGCGTGGGCGTGTTGATCTGGGTATAGGTCGCCCCGCCGATCGGCACGTCGTCGAACGACCACCCGAGCACGCGCTCGTAGAACGCGCGAGCGTGCTGGATGTCGTCAGTGTTCAGCTCAAGATGGACGAACGCGCGATGCATGCAGACCCAGACAGAGAGGGTCTTACTACGCACGCCGCGGCGACTTCAACGTCTCAGGCAAACCCGATGCGAGGTCTCAGCCCTCTGTTCGTCCCCAGCGAACCCCGCTGTAGCCCCCAATGGAGACTGGATCGAGGCTCTTACTCGATGAGAAAGGTCTTTTGCAGGGTCTTGTTGTGCCGAATGACGGTCACAGTCACTCGGTCGGCCTGCTCCAGATCGGAGATCGCTTCTCGAGCGGCCCGGCGAGACTTGAGGCTCTGGCCGTCGATGGCGGTCACAAGGTCCCCGTCGATGAAGCCGAGCCGACGGAACAAGCCCCCCTTGACGGTGTTGTCGAGACGGAAGCCGTTGAGGCCTCTGCACTCTCGCTCCGGCACGAGCTCGCCGGCGCTGCGCAGCAGGCTGGGATCATCCATGACCTTCTCCACCACCGCGCGTGGAACCCAGTGGGTCTCAGTGGCCCGGAAGACCTTGGAACCGAGCTTCTTGTGGTCGACGCCCTTGCGTCGCTTTCGGGCAGAGCGACGCTTGGCTCTCACCTTCTTGCCGTCTTGGTAGACGTCGACCTTTGTGCCATCCGCACTCTTGGTGATGACCTTGACTTCGGTCTTGTGTCCACCGGTGCACAGCAAGCCCCCGTGAGCCGCGTACGCAAACCCGGCGGCGATGGCCAACGGCGCGATGGTGTACAGCAGCTCCTTGGAGACGAAACGACGCGGGGACATGCCCTCATGATATGGCATGATCCTTTCTGCTTCATGCGTCTTGGCCCACCATGAGCCGCAAAAAGAACAAGATAACCGGCGACAACGCCGCGCTTGCGACGAACCCGTTTGCGGCGGCCCTCGGCGGGCTCGGCGGGCTCGATGGTGTCGAGCTTGAGCCCGGTCCCTCCCCCGAAGCGCCGGACACCCCGCCGATCGAGCAGGGCCCAGAGGGCGAGACCGCGCTTCACCTAGGACGGCGTGCGGTCGTGCGGCGCCAGAGTAAGGGTCAGGGCGGCAAGACGGTGACCTGTGTCGAAGGGATTCCCCCGGCGGCCGCCAAGGCATTCCTTCCGCAGCTCAAGAAGGAACTCGGGTGCGGAGGGCGGATTCAGGATGAGATGTTGGTCCTTGGGACACGCAACCACGCCCGTGTGGCGGACTGGCTGCAGTCCGCGGGTGTACCGCGGGTCACGCTGGGAAACTGATTGACGCGCGCGCGCTCCTGACAGTGGACGGCATGTAAGCGTTGCCGCTACCGTAGAGGTGGTGGGGCATCGTCCCGCAGTTCCCCGTGGAAGAGGCTGATCCAAAGACCGACATCTACGGCACACCTGTGCTGAGGCCACGCGAGCCGACGGCCGAGCTTCCGATCGCCGAGGTGGATGTGCTCGGCCTGCTCGGGACGCAGATCCACGGTGGCTTCGTCGTGGAGGAACTCATCTCGAGTGATGGGCTGAGCATGGTCTACCGTGCCGCCGCGCCCGACGGCTCTGGCGAGGCAGCGCTCAAGTGCTTCTATGGGCTGCGGACCCTGTCCCCAGAGAGCCTGTCGACGTTCCGCGATCGGTTCCGGCGGATCACCTCCTTGTTGGGTTCACTGTCGGCCGACCAACCCAGCATGACTCGGGTGTTGGGCCAAGGCTGGATGGGCATCGGCGACCGCGAGATCCCGTGCATGTTGCTCGAGTGGGTCGAAGGGGTGTCGCTGCAGACCGTCCTCGATTCCGAGCGGCGCGACGGGAGTAAGCAGCGTTCCATCACCGAGGTGTTCGCGTTGATGCACCCGACACTTCGCGCGCTGTCGGCAGCCCACGCCTATGGGCTCACGCACCGCAACCTCAACCCGGGCAACTTGTTCGTCGACGACGCCAACCTGGCCCTCGGATCGACGGTGCGCATCATGGACTACGCGCTGGCGCGGCTCGAGGGAGAGCCGTTCGACGACGCGATCACCTTCCTCACCCCTGAGTACGCCTCGCCCGAACAGTTTATGGGCTACGAGCACCTCGTGGGCCCCTGGACCGACGTGTTTGCGATGGCCCTGGTGATCATGGAGATGATGCTCGGCGGCGCGCAGGTCATGCCCGGGGATGACTTCGAGTCGCTGCGTGACGCGTGCCTCGACGAGGAGCGACGACCCACGCCGCGCTCGTTCGGCCTCGACGTTTCCGACGCGGTCGAGATGGTGTTCCTTCGGGCGTTGGAGATCGACGTGCACCGGCGATACAACTCGGGTGCCCACTTCATGGGTGCGTTGTCTCGGGCCCTCGAGAGCGAGGATGCCAAGCAGGTGTTCGCATCCGGGGAGATCCAGCACGATGCATCTCACTACCTCACACGCAACGGGAAACCCCCGGTCGTTCGTGAGAAGCGCGGCGATGAGCCAACGTCCCTGGGCGGCAACACGCTGGTCACGGCACCGGTCGGCAGCGGCTCTGGCCCTTCGCTGCCAGCGATCATCACCGGCGAAACCGTCATCGCGCCGCGGCCGGTCCGGACCGGGCAGACCGTTCTCGCACCGGTGCCGACCTTCGAAGACTCGTGACCGAGGCGGAGGCGGAGGACCCGGAGATGGTGGTCCGGCTCGACGTCGACATCACGGCGCTCCCGACGACCTTCCCCACGCCGTTTCGCCAAGGCAGTCCTCATCCGGTCGCCGTCCGGGCGGCCGAGCAGCTGCAGATATACCTGGCGGCGAATCTTCCCCATGAGGTTGCCTGTGGTCCGATGGGCGGCAAAATGTTCGGCGTCCTTGTAGTCGTCGACGCAAACGGCAGGCCAGGTGCGCTGTGGGGGTTCGCGGGGATGGTCCAAGGTGACCGGCACTTGCCGGGCTTCGTGCCCGCCGCATGCGACCAGCATTCCTTCGACCGGCTGTGGGCGAGCGACGGCGCGCGCGTCGAGTCGTTCAACGAAGCCATTGCGACTGCGCAGGGCTTGGAACGGGAGGCGCTCGAGGCTGAGCAACAGGAGGTCTCTCGAGCGCTGCTCCCGAAGCTGCAGGCCACGTACTCGCTTCGCAACGCGCTGGGCGAAGCGAAGGGGCTCGAAGCCCTGTTCGCTCCCAGGCCGATCCCCGGCGGCGCGGGCGATTGTGCGGCGCCGAAGCTACTTCAGCACGCCTACCGCCTGGGCGCGCGTCCGGTCGCTTTGGCCGAGTTTTGGTGGGGCGAGCCGACACCCGCGGGCGGTCGCCACCACGGGGTGTTCTATCCCGCGTGTCGAGGCCGATGCGCCAAGATCCTTCCGTTCATGCTCGAGGGCCTCGACTGCGAACCTCCCCCGCAGTACGGCAACCACGGGGTACTCGACGAGGCGCCGGCCACGGTCTTCGAGGATGAGGACCTCTGGGTCATCGACAAACCGAGCGGACTGCTCTCCGTCCCAGGGCGCGGCAACGCGTTGCGAGACTGCGTCCAAGCCCGTCTTCAGCAACGGGCCGCGCTCGAGGACCCCAGTTGGCCCCGACTCGTCCATCGGCTCGATCAGGCAACATCGGGGCTGATTATCGCGGCCAAGAACAAGGCCACCTACGTCAGCATTCAGCAGCAGTTCTCGCGGAGGACGGTCGCGAAGCGCTACGAAGCTCTCGTGCACGGGCGGGTCTCGGGTGAAGGGGTGATCGATCTTCCGCTCGGACCTGACCTTCACGACCGGCCTCGGCAGATCCACGACGGCGTGCGCGGCAAGCCGGCGCTCACCCGATGGGCGTCCCTGGGCAACGAAGGCGATCGAGCCCGCGTCTCTTTTTGGCCACAGACAGGTCGTACCCATCAGCTGCGCGTCCACGCCTCGCATCCGCTCGGTCTAGGTTCACCGATGCTCGGCGACCCTTTGTATGGTGTTCCTGACGGGGCCCCTCGGCTCATGCTGCACGCAGCCGAGCTCCAGTTCGTACACCCTCGCACCGGGCGCGAACTCGAGTTTTCTGCGGCTGTCCCGTTCTGAGAGCTAAACGCGGCGTCGGCGGCTCGAGACTCCGAACATCGCGAGCGCAAACATGCCGACCGGCCACTCCGTGCCGCTTGCGCCGGCCGC
>CAYGTG010000743.1:0-4644 GCA_964352485.1 uncultured Nannocystaceae bacterium
CCACAAAGCGATCACACGATGAGCGTACCACCCGCTTGACCGCTCGGGGGCCACTCGGGGACGCTTCGGCGTGGCCTTCTTCCGCGCGATGATGTTGTGTACGCTGGGCATCGCGGGGTGTGACCAGGCCGAGACCAAACCTTCGCCGCCGGCGCAACCGGAAGCGCCGCCGCGACCCGAGTTCCGCTTCGGACCCACCCTCGAGGCGCACAAGCCCGCGGATTCCGCGATGGAGTTGGTGGCTGAAGTCGGCGACGCCGCCACGGGCACGATGACCCTGGTGCTCGCGCACCACGACGGCTCAGCACTCACACTCGCAGCATGGCGGTTTTCATCGACCGGCGAAGACGACACGCTGGAACCCGCCGGACCTCCGGCACCCCTGCTCGCGGTGCTTCCCGGGCAATCCACCGATGCCGATGCTCTCGATGCTCTCCTGCGCACCCGAGCCGCCGCGCACACCGTGAAACATCGGCCTCAAGGCGTGGAGGCGGCGGATGCAGCACGAGCACTGCGGACGATCAGCGACGACGCCCGAGCATCGCTCGAGACCGACTCCAGCCCTGCGGAGCAAACGAAAGCGCTTGCCAGGTTCACGCGAGGGCTGGACGACGGCCTGCTGTTCAGCAGCTCTGGAGTGTCGAGGACGTTGGCCGTGACCCGCTCCACAACGCCAAGCTCCAGCACCGAGGAATCCGAGCGACGAGCCACCTTCATCAAGGACGAGCATCAAATCTCGATGCTGAAGAAGGGGGACGGCTGGGTGATCGACGCGGTGAAGTGACCGCGGCGCTCACTTCTTCTTCGGTTTCCCGACCTGACCTTTTCGCTGGTAGAGGTCGACCCACTTTTCGTGTTCGGCCACAGACTTGCTGAACTCGTGGGTACCGTCGTTGCGCGCGACGAAATACAGGAAGCGCGACTTCTTGGGTGCGAGCACCGCCTCGAGTGCAGCCTTGCCCGGATTGGAAATCGGACCGGGAGGAAGCCCCTCGTTGGCGTAGGTGCTGTAGCGGTTGTCTTTGTCGTCGAGGTGGATTCGCCGGATGCGTCCCTCGAACTTCTGACACGCGGCCGACTTCTCCGCGGGCACCGTGCAGCCATAGATGATCGTGGGATCGGTCTGCAGCAGCTTGGGCTTGAAGCTGGAGAACTTCATGCGGTTGAGAAAGACCCCGGCGATCAGGGGACGCTCGTGCTTGGCCCCGGTCTCCTTCTCGACGATGGACGCGAGCGTGACGACCTCCTCGGGACCCCACCCTAGGCTTTTGTCTAGACTCGCGATCGAGTCCCGATGCGTCCGCGCCAGCGCGGCGAACACCTGCCGATGCCGCTTGACCATCTTGGTGACGACCTCGGCCGGGGTGGACTTCGCCGCAAGCTTGTAGGTGTCGGGGAACAGGTATCCCTCGGCCGTCTCGCCCTTGATCTCGAGCGAATCGAGCAGGGCTCGGTCACGCATCGCAGCTTCGAACTCGTCGGCCGTGGCCAACCCCGACTCCGCGAGAATCTGTGCCACATCGAGGAGGTTCTTGCCCTCCGGAACGGTGACACGAACCTCGGCGACCTGCTGCTTGCGTTGCAGCTCCTCGAGAATCTCCTCCGGCGTCATGTCGCCGCGAAACACGTGCGGGCCGGCGGTCGTCTTGCGAGCCGCGCCCTTGTGCAGCACGTAGACCTTGAACGCACTCGCGTCACCGCGTGCGAGGACTTCGTGTTCGACCAGGAGTTCGAGCACCTGCGGAAATGAAGCACCGCGCGGCACATCGACTTCGATCGGAGCCGTGTCCCCCTCGAGCGCCTTGCTCGGGTAGTCGAGCAGCCGTTCGTAGGCACCGTGCGCTGCCCAAGCCGCGCCACCGAGGCTGATGAGCACGACCACAAAAGCCCACCGCTGGGCCCGAGCGGACCCCTTCGGTTTCCACCACGGCCGCTTCTTGCGACGCTTGGACTTGCCCTTGGATCGTGCGGCGCTCATCGATTCTCCTCCCGCTTGTTGCGTTGTGCGTCAAGCCAGCCCTGCAAGATGACCTGCGCTGCGACGGCGTCGATCTTTGACTTTCGGCGCGCTCGCGAAACGTCCGCCTCGAGCAAGGTGCGCTCGGCGGCGGCGGTACTGAAGCGTTCATCCCACAAGTGGATCGCGGCGCCGACGCTTTGGCCTTCGAGCTCCACCTGTAGAACCTCGATGAACTTGTGTACGGCTCGTGCACGCCTGCCCACCCGTCCGTCCAACTCCAGCGGCAGTCCCACCACGATCGCCTTCACAGCCTCCGCTCCAGCCTGACGCGCAATCTCCCGCGCATCTTCCACGTGGCCCTTGCGCCGCCACACATCGAAGGCCATGGCGATCAGCCCGCCCTCATCGCCAAAGGCCCGGCCAATGGTCTTGGAACCGACGTCGAGGCCCAGGGACCGCATTTCTCGGTTCTTACCATGGCCACCCAGCCGGTGCCCGAAACCCGCAGAGGGTTGCCCTGAGGGTCCGCATTTGCCAACGTTTTCCCGTTGGATCCCGCGGCGCCCCCGATCGACGAGCCGCTCGAGCCGGGGCGTGAGATCGGCAGTGGGGCCATCGCGACGGTTCGAGAGGTCACCGGTGCGCGCACCGGCTCGCGGCTTGCCGCCAAGGTGCTGCATGCGCGCCACGAACGGGATGCCGGCGCCCGCGCCCGATTCCACCGGGAGGCGGAGCTGGCTTCGGGGCTCGTCCACCCCAACATCGTCCGGGTGTTCGGCGTTCGGCAGGTGCAGCAGCGCACGGCTCTGGTGATGGAGCTGGTGGAGGGGCCGACCCTCGCCGCTCGCCTCGCCGAGCTCGGGACGATGAGCTTCGAAACACTGGTCCCCATCGCTCGGGACATCGCACGCGGGCTATCGCACGCCCACGCTCGGGGGGTCATCCATCGCGATCTCAAGCCGGCCAACGTGTTGCTGACGCTGGGCGACCCTCCGCTCGCGAAGATCGCCGACTTTGGCATGGCCCGGGCGGCATCGTTCGCCGCCGCCGACCGCCGGGCGCTCACCGTCCTCGGGACGCCCCCATACATGGCGCCCGAATGCCTCGACCCACTCGCGGTCGATGCACGGACCGACCTCTACGCCTTGGGCTGCATCCTCTTCGAACTCGCCACCGGCGCGCCTCCTTACAGCGGAAGCACCCCCTACGCAGTCCTCGAAGCGCACCGGACCGCCGAGGTTCCTTCGCTTCCAGCATCCTATGGATCGGGGCTCGACACGCTGATGCGGCGCCTCCTCGCGAAGGCACCCGGCGAACGTCCTCAGGCCGCCGCCGCGGTGTTGGACGCCTTGGAGCGCCTCCCATCCCCCGGCACCGCGCTCGTCCCGGTTCAACGCGCGCTCGAAGGTGCAGACGCTCGTGCGGACGGTCGTTGCGCAGGATGTGGCGCAGATGTTCTGGCGGAGCTGCGTGTTTGCTTCCGCTGCGGAATGGTGCAGCTGCTGGTCGAGAAGGGGCCGTACTCGGTGTTCGTCGTCGGACCGGGCAAGCTCTCGCACAAATTCTCCAGCGAGCTCCGCGACAAGCTGGTGCGCTGGGTCCGGGCCAACGCAGCGGCCGGCCTCGACCCTGGGGACCTCGAGCGCCGGATTCCCCGGCTCGCGTTCCCCCTCGCGGTCGGCCTGAGTTCCACGAGTGCGCAGACGCTTGCGGACTCGATGCGCCACCTGGGTATCCTCGTCGAAACGACCCAAGGCGGCGCGTCCGCCCACCCGCAGGTCAGGCGGGCCGCTCGGGCATTGCTGCGCCGCGGGATGACCCTCGCCGGCGCCATCGGTGCGATCCCACTGCTGCTCAACCCGATCCTCGGGCTTCCGGTGACTGCGGCAAGCATCGTGCTCACCTTCCCGTTCGTCCTGCTGCTTTCCCGCCGTTCGGCGTTCCGCACCGCGCTGCGGGTCGGCCACATCGGTGAGCAGCACGCGCTCCCGCCCGCCATGCAGCAGCGCCTCGACGCCCTGTACGACATCGTACCGAGCATCCAAGAGGCCCGACACCGTGAAGCGCTGCGTGCCGTCGTCCACCGAACGGTCGACCTCACGCGTAGACTGACGCAGGCCCAGCAGGCCGGAGTCGGAGACGAGATGGCCCACGCGATCAACCTCGCCGCAGTGGCCGCCCGGCGGATGGACGAACTCGACGCCCAGATGTCGCGCGCCGACTTCGACCCCGCCCAGCCCGAGCATCGCCACAGTATGCACGAGCGCGATCTCTGGTCAGGGCGCTTGCTCGACCTCACCGCCACGCTCGACGGGCTCGCCGCACGCCGGGCATCGGCCTCGCACCGAAAGGGCGATACGTCGGAAGCGGAGGTGCTCGCGTCGTTGCGCGCCACCGTCGAGTCGCTCGAGGAGGTGCAGTCCTTGTGACGCTAGATTTTCTGGGCACCCCCCACGAGGTCCTGCAAGGACCCGCTGATGTGGGAACCGAACAGCGATGGTTGATCCGGCTGGGCGATGGTCGCGACGCGCTGGTGGCCCAGCTCGCACCGGATCTCGCCCGCGACGACTCCATCCGGCGCCGCTACGTTCGGGACCAAGAGCGGATGATGGCGTTGGGCGCTCATGCTGTCGTCGAGACGCTCGCCCTCGGACCGCAGCCCGACCCTCGCGACCCGGCGGCCC
>CAYGTG010000744.1:0-4422 GCA_964352485.1 uncultured Nannocystaceae bacterium
GGCAGCAGGTCCAGGTAGCGGCGGATCACCGGCGCCAGGCCTTCGAACACCGCGACGCCCATGATCGCGTGCCCAATGGAGACCTCGTCCAGATGGGGCAGCGCGCCGAACAGCGGCAGGTTGCTGGCGTCGAGGTCATGCCCGGCGTTGATGCCCATCCCTCGCGCGTGGGCATGCTCGGCGGCCGCCACGTATGTCTCGAACGAAGCGCGGCCTTCGGATTCGCTGCGCGCAAAGGCCTGCGCGAATGGCTCGGTGAACAGCTCGATTCGGTCCGCACCGAGCTCGGCAGCCCAGTCAATGGGCTCGGGCTGGGGATCCACAAACACGCTGACCCGCACCCCTGCCGCGTGCATGCGCTCGATGAGCGCGCGCATCGGGGCCGCGGGGGTGTCGACCGCCCACCCGGCTTGCGACGTAATCTCCCCGGGTCGAACCGGGACCAGCGTCACCTGATGCGGACGAATCTCGGTCACCAGATCCATCAGCTCGGGCCGGGGGTCGCCTTCGATGTTGTACTCGACCCGCGCACGCATCGGCTCGAGGAACGCGGCCACCTCCCGAACGTCGGTCAGGGTGATGTGACGTGCATCGGGTCTCGGATGCACGGTGATGCCTGTGGCACCCGCCTCGACGCAGATTCGGGTCGCTTCCACCACGCTCGGATAGCCCGTGGACCGGTGACCCGATTGGGCCGACCGCGAGTTCCGCAAGGTGGCGATCTTGTTGACGTTGACGCTCAGCCGCACCACGGCGCGGAACGTACCAGCTCCGGCGCGGCGAGGCGTCGTTGGCAACGCGCGGACACAGCACGCCTGAGCCTGGGCGTCCGCTCAGCCGTCTTCGGGCTCGGGTGCGTCGAGCCGGGCCGCCTCCCGGGCCGCGCGCAGTGCAGCGTGGGCCGCTCGTTCCCATCCGCGGGCGGGGCGGACGTACCGCGGCACCCCCTGCGGTCCATGCACGAGCGCATCGGGCAGGTACGAGGGGTGCTCGGGGTCGACGCCGCCGGGGCTCTCGTGGGGGTCGCGATACCCGACCCCGTACCCGGTCTCCTTCATCAACGAGGTCGCGGCGTTTCGAACCGCCATGGGCACGGGAAGCGCACCGTGGCGACGCACGTCACTGCGGGCGGCGAAGTACCCCCGCAGCGCCGTGTTGCTCTTGGGAGCCAGCGCGAGGTACTGCGCCGCTTGCGAGAGCGGAAGCACCGCCTCGGGGAGTCCCACGAACCGTGCCGCTTCGGCAGCCGCTTGGGCAACGACGAGGCCCTGCGGGTCCGCGTTGCCCACGTCCTCGGAGGCGAAGATCACGATGCGGCGGGCGACGAACATCAAGTCTTCGCCGGACTCGAGCATGCGCGCGAGCCAGTACACGGCAGCGTCGGCGTCGCTGGCTCGCATGCTCTTGATGAACGCGGACACGACGTTGTAGTGCTCCTCTCCGCCCTTGTCGTAGCGAAGTGCACGTCCACCGAGGGCCTCGCCGACGTGCGCAGGCAGCAGCTGGGATTCGTCGGCAGGGACGAGGTCCGCGGCCATCTCCAAGGTGGTCAGAGCCCGACGCGCATGCCCCTGTGCCGCCCGACCCAGCGCTTCGAGCAGGCGCGGGTCGGCCGTCAATCCGCGCAGGCCCAGCCCGCGTTTGTCGTCCGTCAGCGCTCGCTGCAGCACCGCAGCGATCGCCGCGGGCTCGAGCAGCCGAAGCGCGAACACCCGGGCCCGACTCAGCAACGCCGCATTGACCTCGAAGCTCGGGTTCTCGGTCGTCGCCCCGATCAGCCGGCACACCCCGGCTTCGACGTGAGGCAGGAGCGCATCTTGCTGACTCTTGTTGAAGCGGTGAATTTCATCGACGAACAGGACCGTGCGCTGCCCGGCTCCCCGCCTGCGGCTCTTGGCCCGCTCGATGACCGCGCGGATGTCCTTGACCCCCGAGCTGACCGCGGAGAGCACCTCGAACGCCGCTCCCGTGCTCTGCGCAACGATCTGGGCCAGGGTGGTCTTGCCGGTCCCCGGCGGCCCCCAGAGGATCATCGAGGGGATCCGGTCTGCCTCGATCGCGCGGCGCAGCAGCTTGCCCGCCCCCACGACGTGCTCCTGCCCCACATACTCCTCGAGGGTCCGTGGACGCATGCGCTCGGCCAGCGGCGTGGCCTCGGGATCCTGCATGGCGGCCGCATCAAACAGGTCGGGGAGCTCGAAACGCACGGCGGCGAACAACGTACAACAAGCTTGGGGTGTCCACTGCGCCGCTGGGTGCTACGTTGGCGGCCGGATGCCGGCTCTTTCGAACGCTTGGCGCGGACCTGCGCTGACCGCGTGCCTGTTGCTGAGCGGTTGTGAGTCGACCGCGACCGGTATCTCGCCGGCCGAAGAGCCCGCGCGCAAGGCTCGAAACACCGACGGACCCCTGTCCGAGGTCGGAAAGATCCGGGCCCTCATCCAGGCCGTCCGAGACAGCGAGCTGCAGTTCGTCCAGGAGGGTGAGACCCGCGACGCCAAGGCTGCCGCCGCCGTGCTCGATCACCGCCTTGCTCGCACGCCCGGAGGCGTCGTCACGGCCACGCAGTTCATCGACCGGATCGGTGCGGGCAAGGTTCGGTCCAAGACCCCCGACCTCGTCCGACTGAGCGACGGCACGATGATTCCGGTCTCCGACTGGATGCTCAAGCGGCTCACCGAACTCGAGGGCGTGGAGTACGTCGCGCGCCGCGATCCCTCGGCCGGATCCGCCGAGAGCGCCAAGGATAGCAGCGGTTCGCGCACCCGAGAGGTGGGCATCCTCGACGCGCTCACGATCGTGGAGCGCAGCGACCTCGTGTTCGTGGCACCGCCGCGCAAGACCCCCAAAGGCAAGGTCAAGGGCAAGCGCAAGGAGTACACCGGGCCCGAATTCTCCGAGATGCTCCGCAAAAAATGGGAGCTGCTCGGCAAGGACATCAGCGATCTCGATGCGTTCATCGAGGAGATCGCCAGCGACGCCTTTGTGAGCATGACGCCCTATGTGGTCACCCACCGCGATGGCCGCGAGGAACCGTTCCGCGGATGGCTCAAAGACCAACTCGAGATCCGTCGGCAGGCCTTGGCCGAAGGCGGTGCGCCGTGACGCAGGCAACGAGCCTGGTCAGCCCGGCTCGCGTGGTCGCCGTCGCGTCCGTCCTTGGGCTGCTCGGCGTCGCGGCCGGGGCCTTCGGAGCCCACGCCCTGCGGGATGCGGTCCCTGCCTCGGATCTCGAGATCTGGAAAACCGCGGCGCACTACCAGCAGCTCCATGCTGCGGTGTTGCTCGGCGTGGCGGCCTTGGGACGGGACGGCTTCTCCAAGGCCTTGCGCGTCGCCTCGGTCGCGTTCGTCGCGGGCATCGTGATCTTCGCCGGGACGCTCGACGCGATGGTCCTCGGCGGGCCCCGGATCTTGGGCGCGGTCACCCCACTGGGGGGACTGTGCTTGATGGCTGGGTGGGCGGCGCTCGTCGTTCACGGGGTCGCTTTGGGCCGAAGCGAGCCCGGGTAGTCCCGGGACGGCGCGGCATTCAAGGCGGTTCGTCGGAGCACCGATGAACAGGGCGTGACCCCTTCGGAGCGCAGTTTCCTGACCGCCGTCGTCCGCTTCCAGACGCTCCTGCATGCAGGCGCCAAGAACAGCGATCCGGAGTTCTACCACCTGAGCCGTTTCCTCGGCGCCGATGCTCCCGACGCGTACCAGCAGAGCGATGAGCGTCGGCAGTTTCGACGCTTCGACGCGGCCCTGCCTGCGATCGTTCGCTACGGGGCTCGCTCCTCGGCGTGCACCGTGGTGGATCTGGGCGGCGGAGGCATCCGCCTGCGCCTGACCCAAGAGATCGGGGTCACGGTCGGGACGTCGTTGCTGCTGGTCGTGCAGACCCGACCGGGTCTGGAGCGGGTCGACCTCGCCGTCGAAGTCCGATGCGTCGGGCCGGGTGGCACCTGGCTCGGCTGCGAGTTCGTCGGCGCCCCGCTCACGCTGCGTCAGACCCAGGTCTCCCCGCGCCTGGATGCGCACGCCAAGACGCAAGAGGTCCGCAAGGTCGCCTGATCGGGTCGGGTCGGGTCTCCCGAGCAAGGCGCCGCGGTTGTCCGCCGGCGCCTTGCTCGTGCTTGGGGATCCGGGTCGACGCGCAGCCGGCCGCGGCACGGTCTGCCGCACGCGCAGCCACAGCGCGGATCCTAGGATCCCGTCGCGACGCTCGGATGTTCGGGCGAATGCGTGCTCACCAGGGCCTCGCGAACGCGGCCGTGAACCCAGCGAGGCGCCTCGGGGTGAAGCGTCAGCTCGCCCTGCACGCGCTGCACCGCGGCGCTGTCCGAGCGCCGCGCCAGCTCGGCGGCCGACAGCGCAAACAGTTCGAACGCGAACGGCCAGCGCCCCAGGATCCGGCGAATCCCCATGATGATCTGCTCGG
>CAYGTG010000744.1:4432-4643 GCA_964352485.1 uncultured Nannocystaceae bacterium
CCGCCGCAAGAACGCATCGCGGGTTGGTTCCGCGGCTTCGCCGAATCGCCACGCGGCCGCGCTGGCGACGAACCAGACCGCGGGTGCTTCGACCTCGGTCCGCATCCGGGTGCCGCCGATTCCGTCGGGGACCTCGTCACAGCGCAGGATGGAGGCGCCGGGATCGATGGCCCGCAGCATGGCTTCCCCGACGCCCCGCCCCGGCTCCAGC
>CAYGTG010000745.1:0-4640 GCA_964352485.1 uncultured Nannocystaceae bacterium
CCCTTCGCTTCATCCCCTGGCGGGCGCCCCGTCGGGCTTGCTCGTCGCTCACCCTATGAAGAAGGCCACGCTTCCCTCTCGCAGGGGAAACGTGGCCTTCTCCTCCACGGAGAATAGGAACAATCGTTGAGTTCGATGGCGGCCTTTCGGTTGGAGGGGGGTCGGATTTGTCGGGGGGGGTCCGTCAGGCTTGGATGGTGATTTTGCGGGGCTTGTTGGCGGCGGCCTTGGAGAGCTGGAGTTCAAGGACGCCGCGTTCGAGCTTGGCTTCGATGGCGTCGGGGTCGACGTCGTCTCCGAACCCGAGCGAGCGTACGTAGACCGCCTCAGAGGCTCGGGTGGCTTCGAACTTCAGCTCTCCATCGTGAAAGCTGATGTCGATGTCGTCGCGCTGAACTCCTGGGACGTCGGCCCGGACCAGGTAGTGGTCGTCGCTTTCGAAGACGTCGACGGGGGCGGTGAGGCGGGGAAGCTTGGGCGCTTCGGACTGGGTGGACACTGCGGTTTGTTCGGACATCGGGAACTCTCTTTCGGTACGGGCTGACTCAGGCGGCGGAGATGGCGATCTGGCGCGGCTTCTGCTCGGCTCGTTTGGGTAGGGTCACGGTGAGGATTCCGTTTTCGAAGGCTGCTTCGATCGCTTCGGGGTCGACCTTGGGCCCCAGCTTGATGCTCCGCTCGAAGGAGAGATTGCCTCGTTCTCGGCGGATGGCGCGGAACCCCTCCGGAGCTTCGTTGGAGCGCGTGGCGCTGAGCTTGAGGTGGCCTTCGGAAACTTCGAGGGACAGGTCCTCGGGGGACATACCCGGCAGGCTGGTCTTCAGCAAGAAGGCTTCGTCGGTCTCGCGGACGGTGAAGCCGCGACCGGTCGGCCGAGCTTTGGGGGCAACAAAGAGCTCTCGGAAGACCTCGTCAACCTGTCGGTTGAGGGCGCGAAAGTCGTTGATGAAGGGGGAGGGGGTCGTTTTCCACTGCATGAGCATGACGGTGCACTCCTTGGTCTTGGGTCCTCGGACCGCGCCGCCGCTGGGATGCGGATGCTTAGGGAAGGCGCGACGGTTCGCGCGGCCCGAGGAAGTCTGCGGTTGTGCCGCTGGCTGCGGCGAGTCGAGGGGGCACATCCTTGCCGCTCTTGCGGCTTGTCGGGTGGCCTCGTCGACCTCGAAGCGAACCTAAGCCTCGGCCGGGGGGTGTCAACAGAAGTCGCAAACACTTTTTTGGCGGGCTGCCCGATCGGTTGGGAGCCTTCCGCGTCCTGCGCCGCTCAGCGCGGGCGAACGAGGGCGCCGTCCGCCAGCGAGTCGCTCGGATGCACGATGACGTGCTCACCCGGTGCCAACCCCGATTCGACCGCGGTCTCCAGGTCGTTTCGGCGGCCCAGCTCGATGTGCCGGACCACGGCGACGTCGCCTTCGAGCACGAACACCGCCCAGCCTCCGTCCTCGTCGCGAAACAACGCGCTGATCGGGATCTTGACCACGTCCTGTGCCCGCCAGATCACGATATCGGCTTCCACGCGATAGCCATCGCCAAGCCTGGCAGACGCCTCGCCCGCGTCCTCGAGCGCAAGGACGACGTTGACCCGCTGCTCCTCGACTCCGAGCGCCGACACCTTCATGAACGCGGCGGGCTCGATGAGGCGTACATGCCCCACGAGCGACGCGTCGCCACCCCAGTTCACCAGCTGGGCCGCGTCCCCAAGGCTGATCTCGACCGCCTCGGAGGTCAGCACATCGACGACGACCTCGAGCGCGCTCAAGTCGGCAACCTCGAGGAGCTCTTCGGCGGGACGAACCACACCCTCGCTCTTGCGAAGGATGCGAAGCACCTCACCGGCGACCGGGGAGTGAATCTCGATCGGCTCTTCGGTCTCGCCGCCGCCGCGCTTCCGCGCCCGAAGGACTGCGGCTTTGGCGGTCTGCAGTTCGTACTTGGCAACGCTCGCGCCAAACTTGGCCGATTGGAGGTCCTCCCTTGCGATCGCGGCCTCGAGTTTTGCCGCGTCGAAGTCCCCTTGCGAGATACTCCCTTTGGCGAGGAGCTGCTTGGTGCGGTCGAACTCCTGCTCTGCGTACTTCTTCGCAGCCACCGCTCGTGCCACCGACGCTCCAGCCTGTCTTACGGCCGATCCCGAGGCTCGAGATCTCGTCTCCAGCTCGCGCACCTGAGACGCGTCAAGCAGCGGTGGGGCGATCGGTTCGATGCGCGCCAGAACCGTCTGTACATCGACGGCGTCTCCGGGCTCGAGCTCGATGCGCGCCAGGTTGCCGTTGACGGTCGAGCGGACCACGTACCGATCTTTGACCCGTGTGGTCCCCTCGCTCTTCACCGAGACCTCAACGGTCCCGCGCTGGACCCGGGCGACGTCTACGGCCAATGGCTTGGGTTGCATGGATACGACCACGCCGACGACAACCACAAGCAGCACCAGCACCAGGACGCCTCTTCCGATCCACTTTTTCATCAGTCACTCTCGAGTCTTGAGTACGCCGACCATGTCGAGCTTGTTGATTCTCCGACGGACGAGCAAGGCTGCTCCAGTCCCGGAGAAGAGCGCCACCGCGCTGGCGAGGACGTAGGTGCCGGGGGAAATGATCAGCGGGAACCGGTACAGCTCGGTATCGATGCCGCTGACGACGCTCAGCGCGAACGCGTAGCCCATCAGGCACCCGATCGGGATCGCTAGCACCAGCTGGACCGCCAGCTCGCCCAGAAGAATCGTCGAGACTTCCCCCCGGGTGAACCCCAGCACCCGCAAGCTCGCCAGCTCGCGGCTTCGTTCGGCCAATACGACCCGAGCGCCGTTGTAGACCACGCCGATCGTCACGATCGACGCCAGGAATCCGAGGATGACCGCAGTGGCGTTCTGCATGCCGCCGGAGGTCTGCATGAAGACCTCGTAGGCGGCGGTCCGCAGGCTCACCACCGCGACGCCGGGCGAACGCTTGAGCTCGAGGTAGACACTCTCCTTTTCGGCGGGGTCGAGCAGGAGCCGGGCACCCGAGACGAGTCGCCCCTCACCCATCAGCGCATTGACGGTTCGCACGTCGGCGTAGGCGTTGAGTCCGACGAGTTCGTCGACGAGACCGGCCACCACCACACGCTCCGTGCGCGCTTCTCCCTCGAGAATCTCGACGAGGAGGGAATCCCCGAGCTCGACCCCCAAGCGTCGTCCGAGCTCGTCGGTGAGTAGGACCCCCGAGCGGGGGACGGCGACGCCCTTGAGCTCACCATCGAGGAGCTGGCGCAGCTCTCCATCCTCGGGCAGTCCTTGGAGCCCCGTCTCGTACGAACGGTGGCCGTTGCGCAGCCGGACGGCCACATCCCGCATGGGCTCGGCTCGAAGCACGCCATCCATGGACTCGAGCTCGGCCAGCACGCGGGTGCCGATCGCACGCGTGAAGTACACGGTCGCGTCATCCCGTTGGGCGCGCTGGAAGTTGATCTCCATCACGTAGTCGAGGGCCCCGACCGAGAAGGTTCCGGGAATCATGATCGCCATGCCGATGGCGATCCCAATGCTCGACATGATCGTCCGGCCCGGCGCACGCTCGATGTTGCGCAGGACGATGCGCCCGGTTCGGCCGAGGATCTGCTCGAACCCGATCCGACTGAGGAAGCCGCGCTTGTATGTGGACGGGGCCTTGGGGCGCATGGCCTCGGCTGGCGGAAGGGCTACGGCGCGGCGAATGGCCATGACCGTTCCGATGAACCCGGCCGCCAATGACAACGCGGTGGCGCTCGCGAGCAGTTCCACCTGGGTGTGAAACCGGAGATCGGGAAAGCGAAAGTACTCGCTGTATACGGAGATCAAGCCGTCCCCGAGGAAGCCTCCGAGGGCCGCACCCAACGCCGTGCCACCCAGAACGATGACCGTCATCATCTCGGTGTAGTGGATCCCCAGGGACATGTTTCCGTAGCCGAGGGCCTTGAGTGCGGCGATCTGCTCACGCTGGCCCTCCACCAAACGAGTCATGACGACGTTGAGCAAGAACGCCGCGACCGCGAGGAACATGATGGGAACCGCGGTTCCCATGCCTCCGAGCTGCTTGAGCTCCTCGTCCACGTATCGAGCGGAGACTTGTTTTGCGCGGCCATGCGCGCCCCGACCTCCATACCGTTCGATCTTCGCGTCGAGGGCCGCGATGACATCGCGTTCGGACGCGCCTCGAGCCAGTGACAGGGTGACGTCGTTGATGCCCCCCTCCATATCGACGAGCGTGGCGAGCCGGTCTCGCTCGATCCAGAACACGCCGAACCGCAGCGGGTCGGGGAACAGACTGCCCTCGCCGATGCTGTAGACGTACTCGGGAGAGAGCGCGACGCCGACGACTCGAAGCTTGACCTCGTGGCCCTTGATCAGTGTCCGCAGCTCGTCGCCGAGTTGGAGCGCATGGGCGAGCGCGAAGGCTTCACTCACGACCGCCTCGGTGCGTCCGCCTCGGCGCGGCATCCGTCCTGCGGTGAGATGAAGCAGGCTGAACGAGCCTCGTTCGGCTTCGGGAAGCGACACGAGGCGTCCGATGGCAGGCTCGGAAAGGCCATCGACATCGACCGAGACTCGCTCGACGATCCGGCCTTCGGCCCGCTGGACCCCTTCGAGCGCCGCGATCTCTCCGACCAGTCGGGCGGGTGCGTAC
>CAYGTG010000746.1:0-1798 GCA_964352485.1 uncultured Nannocystaceae bacterium
GACACCACCTACACCATCGACCCCAAGCCGGGGTTGAGCACCATCGACGCGCCTTCAGATGGCACGGTGCGCGAGATCGGTGGCATCCCGATCCTCGACGCCGCCACGCGTCCGTCGGTGGCCGCGTACTTCGAGGACTTCGCGTCGATCACCACGGTCGTCAACGGACTGCAGACCTCGTCGATCTCGCACACGTCTGGCTATCGCCGGATCATGACCGGGAGCACCGCGCTCGATGCCCCGGACATGGGGACGATCGCGGCGGTCGAACACGGCAGCGACCTCGCGGCCCCGTACCTGGTCTTGGGCACGGTGTCGTTCTCGGGGCCCTACGCATCCGCGGTCACCCGGACCGGCAACCTCAACCAGATCAACACGCTGATCGAGCCGGCGGCGGGCTTTCCGATGGAAGATGGATCGTTCGGATTCGAACGATTCCTGATGATCGAGGACGAGCAGAGCCTGGTGCAGGACTACGTCCGGGAGCGGGCCCTGCGCGGCCGCGAGCGGTGGGGCGGGCTTGGACGCAACGCGCGGCGTGGTGCGGATTTCGAGAACGCGATCGGACGGGCCGATCAGCTGGTGGACATCGGCGCGCTCGGAGGCCTGGACTACGCGCAGTCGTTCGGCCTGCAGGTCGACCTCGCAATCCAGGCCCTGTCTCTGGGCACCTCGGCGGCCTGCCAGATCGAGCTCAGCGGCTGGGACACCCACGCCAACAACGCACAGCAGGGGTTGTACTGGGAGGAGTTGTTCGCCCAGCTTCGACGGCTGGTCCAGGGTCTGGAGGCCGCAGGGCTGATGGAAGAGACGGTCGTCGCGGTGGTCTCGGAGATGGGGCGCACGCCCAAACTCAACGGCGACGCGGGCAAGGACCACTGGCCGGTGACCAGCGCGATGTTGATCGGCACGGACATCGGCGGGGGGCGGGTGTTGGGCGCAACCGACGAGGAGTTCGGGGGTCGGAACGTTGACCTGGAGACCGGTGGCATCGACGCGGGCGGCTCGCCCCTGAGGCACGGGAACTTCGCCGCCGGCGTGCTCGAGGAGGTGGGCGTGGATCCGACGGCCTACCTTGGAGCGAGCACCCCGCTGCGCGGGTTCTGAGGCCGCGGCTGCGGCAGTGATCCGATCCGCGGGCGATGAAAGCGCACCACGCCTGCGGGCTCCTGCTTCTCCTGAGCACTGCGCCGCGCGGCGTTCCGGACTCAGGAGGGCAAGCCCGGGCAATCGACGGCCGGGTTCTGCGACGGCTCGCAGGTCGCGGCGATCTGGGCACCGGCGGGGCCTGGCACGCCCTCCCGACGCTGGATGCGGAACTCGAGGTTCCATCCCGCCTCGACACACAAGGGGTTCATGTCGTCCTGGGGTGCCGCTGTCGCTGCGCCAGGATCGGTCCGCTCGACGTGACAGACGTCCGCGTCCGGCGGAATCGAACCGTCTGCGCCGCATTCCGGGATGAGTTCTTCGACCGTGCCGAACCCGTCGTTCGAGGACTGGGTCACCGTGCACAGGGGCTGAAGTCCAGGGACTACGGGGTCCGTATCGGCAACACACTCCGGCATGCAGGATGGCTGAAGCTGGTCGCCAATCGACTCCGCGATGGACTGGAGCGCCGGGCCGTAGTCCGTGCTGCAAACCGAGAACAGGTTGTTGTCGTTGTCGTCGACCAGGAACGTCTCGGCGAACTCCTTGAGGCGGACCGGCGGAACGGCCTCGGCGACCTGGCTGGAGCAGCCTTGCCCGATGCCAAACCTCGCCTGAAAGCTGTCAGGGTTGGTCGCATCGGGGCCTTTAG
>CAYGTG010000746.1:1808-4640 GCA_964352485.1 uncultured Nannocystaceae bacterium
GGGCCTTGAGCGTAGCTGAGCTGCTGGAGCATCGGGTAGTTCTCCGGAACCCGGGCAATCGCCGCGACGAGCACGTCCTGCGCCGGGTTGATGAGCTTCTTTTCGGACTCGAGCTCCTGGACGAAGGCTTGATACTTCGACAGTGGGTACAGCGCAGCGGCATCGTCATCGTCGGTCTCGTTGCCATCCACGTCGAGGTTGATGGACGTGCACTGCTCGGAGGCCAGATTGAAGTCGCAGCTGACGCCCGCGTTCCAGCACACCGCCGAGGTGGGCGACTGCTGCACGTCGGGGAGCGACCAGAACACCTGGTTGCCGACGCCTTCTTCGCCGAAGACCGTGTTCTGGAGCTCGCGGTTGAACGAGCAGTCGGCCTCGTCGGTGACGACGATGATCGAGAGCACCGCGCTGTCGCGCAGGAAGCCGGACTGGCCCTGGCCGTCCATCTGGCTGAGCCTGAGCGCCTTCCACATCGACTCCAGGTGAGACTCGAAGCCGCAGCCGTTGATGCCCTGCGGCGCGAAACACTGCATCGCCTGGGTGGAGGTGACTCCCGCCGGCAGGTTGCTCGCGCCCTCGAGGTTCTCCAGCCACAGACGGGCGGACGGGTTGGGGTCATCCTCGGTGACCGTCGGCTGCATCTCGATGCTGTCGAGGTCACAGAAATCGGTGCATGCGGTCTCAGCGTCGGTGTCGGTGCCCGAAAAATAGAAGTCGCCCAAGCGAGAGCGGCAGCTCGAGAGCACGAACCGGCCGGACTCCGGGTCGGAGACACCCGCACCCCGGCACCAGTAGTTGCTGTCGTCGGTCGTGGTGATACCCACCCGGTAGTTGGCCTGCACCTCGTCGGACTCGAGCACGCTGAAGAAGCGGCCGATGTTCTCGGAGAGGTTGGCCTGCTCCTCACCCATGGACCCGGAGTTATCGACGACGAAGAGGATGTCCACGTCCCGGTTCACTTCGAGGAAGATGCCCTCGCCAGATCCGCCGTTCCCGCTTTCGCCGCTCGAATCCTCCCCGGTGGCCGTCGCAGGGCCCTGGGTGCCATCGCCTCCATCGGTATCGGTGTCGGTATCGGTGTCGGTTTCGCCGACCGCCACGGCGCTGTTGCAGGCCGGGCCGGCGAGCAAGGACGAAGCAATCAGACCCCATCGAAGAGCGCTCCTGCGCAAGATGAACATGCTGCGTGTCTACCTCAGCATCGCCGCTGCGTCCCGAGTGAACATCGTGCTCCCGGTCACGCCGTCGGCCTAAGGGGCCGCCCCGAATTCGATGAAACGGCCGCCGTTCCTCATCGGTTGCTTGTGTCCGGGTCACGTCGTACGCCTATGTGGCGCGGCTCGCAGACTAGCCCTTGATTACACGGGTTTTCGAAAACAGCGCTTGATTGAGGACTAGACTCGCACTCGGGTATGAATGCTCAAGAAATGACCGTCATGCTTGGGGTGGTGCTGTGCGGCTGCCAGGAGGAGGACATCGGCCGATCCGACGTCATCCCGCTGTACTTTGCGAGGGGAGAGGAGCCTCCTGCGGGAACCGCGGATGAGCTGGAGGACTCGTTTGGGATGTCCGTCCTGCTCCATGACCAGGGCTACGGGGCGATTTCTGTCTTTTTCTATGACGAGCTCTCGGACGATGGCCTAGCCGGAGAAGCTTCTTCCGGCGACTTCTGTTCGGGGTCGTTGTGGTCGGTGAGAAACTCAAAGGTCCTCGCCCACGAGGTGGGACACGCGCTGGGACTGCAGCACGTGGACGACCCCTCAAATATGATGTTTCCGGGCGCCAATGATGGGCTCTTGGATGACGAGCAAATCGATACCGCGCGTCGCTTCGCGTGGTTTCACGAAGAGTGCAGGAAGGAAATCCGAACATGGTGAAGAGGAAATTGACCGACGGAGCCCTCTTCGTGGAACCCAGTCTCCTGCTGGGTCGGGACGAGAACGAAGAGCATGACGACCGTCGAGGTGAAGCAGTGTGGCGGTGGCTGCAATTGAGCGGGACGCCTTCTGTATGACTCGTTGTCGCTGCGTGCTGCTGGTGCTCACCACCATCGCGTGCACCGTACCGTCCAGCGCGACGCCGCCGGGCGCTGAAACCGACGGTCCGAGCGGCCCAGGCCCTTCGTTCACTTCGGCTTCTGACGGTTCGGAAACGACGGCTAAAGGCGACTCGAGCGGAACGACCGGCATCAACCCGGAGGACTGCGTCGTCTTCGTGCGTGCGGACGGGGGAGACGACGGAGAGGATGGTCGAGGGTGGGGCAGCGCGAAGCAGACGGTGACCGCGGCGCTTGAGACTGCGGCTCCAGATGGGTGCGCACTGTGGATCGCAGCGGGGGTCTATACTCCGACCGAGGGCGAGGACCGCACGGTGTCGTTCGAGCTGTTCCCGGGCGCCGAGCTGTACGGTGGGTTTAACGGGACGGAGGCTGCGCTCGATGAGCGCGACCTCGAGACGTCGCGCGCGACGCTCTCGGGAGACATCGGGCTCGCGGGCGATGCGAGCGACAACAGTCACCACGTGCTCATCGGAGCGGACGAGGCCCTTCTCGACGGTCTGATCGTCGAGGACGGAAACACCGGCGCGGGCGGGGGGCAGGTCGCTGAATCGTTGAGGGGTGCGGGTCTTCTGCTCATCGCGGACTCGATGAGGGTCGTCAACACGACGTTCCGTCGCAACCGTGCCGGCGGCGTTGCGCCCGAGAATGGGCAGCTCGCAGGCTCGGGAGGGTCCGGTGGGGCGATCTACGCTTTCAAGCGCCGGTTGGTGGTGGAGGACTCAGAGTTCTTGGACAACTCTGCGGGCAACGGAGCTTCGGGTCCGAACAATGGG
>CAYGTG010000747.1:0-2898 GCA_964352485.1 uncultured Nannocystaceae bacterium
ACCCCGAAGGGGGTCGCGCAGAAACCCGGCACGGACTTTGGGCATGAGGTACTAGGGGCCGTGGGCGCCGGGTCACGACTCTCCCTCGGTGACCTCGAGGATGTCCGCCACATCCCAGTCCCCGGCGTCCTCGGCCAGCTCGCGCAGGAGCGCATCGAAGGTTGCGGCATCCAGCGGGGTCGCGGTTTCGCGCCAACCCTCCGAGAGCGCGAGCCGGCCGCGCAGCGCTGCACCGAACACATCGAGCCACGTCGGTGCGCTGAACGTGAAGTTGAGCGACACCGCGTCGGTGCTGGCATGGGTGGCGTGCCACATGCCGCGCGGGACGAACAGGACCGAGCCCGGCTGAAGAACGACCTCGGTGTGCAGCTCGGGCATCGCGGTCGGCATGGGAAGCCGTGCATACGACGCGAGCTCGGGATCGAGAGGCTGGCCGATCCGGTGCCGCGTCATCGGATGGGTGACGTGGGTGTTCGGGGCGAGCTGCCACGTCTTGGTGCCGTGAACCTGCACGACGAAGTTCACGTTCTGATCGAAGTGCACGGCGGTGCCGGTCCCGGCCGGCGTCGCATAGACCAGACAACGCGACTGCGTCAGCGCGGACACGCCAAGCTCGATCCGGATCGCTTCCAACCACGGCTCGAGTTGCGATGCGTGTTCCTGCACCTCGCTGAACAACAGGGTCCTGCCGCTGGCAAACTGCGTCCGCGCCTGCGCAGGCGGGACCATGACCGAGCTGGCCTCATCCGCAACCTCGGGGTGAAACACCTCGACCGCCCCCGGCCACGCAGCGAGCAATGCATCCAGCGACCCGAGCAGGGGCAGCGACAGCAACTCATCGAGCGACGCCGTCCGCTCGTGCTCCACAAACGGCTCGTCGTTGCGCATGTGTTCGCGCAGATCCTCGACCGAACGCGGGTGGATCAGTCGGGCGACGCCGGGGTTCGAGGGCATCGCGCAACATCCCACAGCGCAAGCTCTGGGTCGACACGAAGCTCCGGCTCAGCCCGGTCCCAACCACGACTGCGCAGGTCGCCCGGAGCCCACAGCGCCACGCCATCGTCCCGCAGCTGGGCTTGGTTCCGCAACCGCGCAGCGCCGCCTCTACTCGTTCACCGCCCCTGCGTCATCGTCCACCTCGGGCTCCGGCGGCGTCTCCAGGTCCGGCGGCGCCTCCATCAGCCGCGAGCGCGTCCCGGGCAGCGTGCCTGCCTGGCGCTTCACCGCGAACGCCTTGCCGTCGAACGTGATGGTGATCCGCGTGTAGGCCACCTCTCGGCTCATGGCCTCACCGGTCTGCCGAACGGCGAGTTTGGGCAGGCCGGTCGTGGGTGCTTGGAGGGCGAACAATCCGGTGTCGCCCGCAATGAGAGGATCACCCAGATGGGTCCCAGCGGTGGGGTCAGCGTGGGTGAGGATGAGGTCCGCCTCCAAGTCCTCCCATACCAGCAGAGCCCACGTCGAGGGGCCGTCGAAGAGCTGGAGCCGTCGCAACTCTCGGGCGACGCTCTCCTCGGGGATGTCGGCCGAAGCATCAGCCTTGTCGAGGAGGCCGGCGAGGTAGGCCACGGCGTGCAGTCGCGCGTACCTTCGGGGATCGTTGGCGCCAGGCCGCCCCTCTCCCGCCGCGATTTTGCGCAGCGTTCGCAGGGCTTCGTCGGTTCGGCCCGTGCCCGCAGCCGCCCGCGCAAGCCGGATACCCGCCAAAGCGTCATCGGCCTGAAGCTCGACGAGGTCTTCGTACTGCCGGTAGGCGCCGTCGTACCAGCCATGCCGCAGGAAGATGTCGCCCAGCAGCCTGCGACTGTTGGCACTCTTCGGATCGAACTCGACGATCTCGGAGAAGAGCCGCTGTGCTTCGTCGGTCTGGCCGTGCGCCACCATCACCTCGCCGAGCGATTGAGCCAGCGCCGGAGTCATCAGCCCCTGCTCACGCAATCGGCGGCCGCGGCCCACCGCTTCCTCGAGCCGGCCGCCGGCGACCAGGATCTCCAGCAGCCGCAGCTCACCTGCGGGGTCTCCGGGAGTCCGAACGAGCGCCCCACGAACCACGTCGAGCTTGTCGTCCAGCTCGACCTCCAGGATCACCCTGCGGTCCACGTCGGCCCAATCGACGACGCTCCCGAACATGGCGCCGTCGACCGAAGCGATGAGTGCGGGGTCGACCAGGCGGCGCAACAGCGCGCGGGCCACGTAGCGAGCCGCATCGGATTCGTCGTTGAAGTGGCTGAGCAGGAGCTCGATGTCGGCTTCGCTGACGGCGCCCGCCTGAAGCAGACGCAGGAAGGTGCGTTGGTCTTTCCACCCCCGGATCTCGCAGCTTCCCGCGGCCGCCTCGTAGTTCTCGAGCCGCTGCGTCATGGTCACCGCGCTCTCGAGTCGCTCCTGCCACAAGATGCGTCGATGCGCGAGGCCGCGAGCCGATGCGTCGCTGCACGGCAGCTTCCGTCCACGTTGGATCGACGACACCATGCGGCGACGCTCTCGGACCTGCTTGGATTGCTGGGCTGCGAGGACATCGGCGGGGGCGTCCTTGTCACGCACGCCCTCGCTCGCGCGGTCATCAGCCGCCCCGAAGCCCGAGAGCGGATCCTCGCCATCGCCCAGATTGACCTTCCGATTTCTTGTCTTGGTTGCCGCCGCAGAAGCGGCGCTCGAGCCTTTCTGCGCGATGTTCCGAGACTCCTGCGTCGCGACCGAAGCGTCGGCTGCAGGCTCCGGCATCGGTTCGAATGCCGGTGTATCGACGCTCGAAACCGCGGATGATGCGGGCCTGCCCGCATCGCTGCTCGGGGATTCGTCGCGTCTGGAGTCGCCCATGCTCGGTGCAGCTTCCTCCTTCGGCGCGGACGTGGCATCGCACCCAAAGGGCGCACTGAAGAAGCCGACGAGGATCTC
>CAYGTG010000747.1:2908-4636 GCA_964352485.1 uncultured Nannocystaceae bacterium
AGTTTGCGGTGAGGCGGACCCCGCCAATCTGACGCTGACGTCGCTCGATGCCCGCGCTCGCGTAGGCCTGCTCGCTCTCCAGTGCCAAGATCGATGTGTACGGACTCATCAGCCCGTACTCGAGACCCAGCGAGAGGATCTTGCCGCGGACCGCTTCAGGACCCCGGCTGTCACCAAGCAAGCGCTCGATATACGCCGCGGCCCACAACCGTGGCACAATCTGCCCGAGCACGCCCTGGGTGCGCTCAAGCTTGTGGACCTTCTCGAAGGGTTCGCCGCCCAGTCGTCCGCGGACCGTGACCTCGTCGGGAAGATCGTGGTGTGTCCGCGCGAGGACCACCAGCTCTTGGCCCCGCGAGAGTTTGCCCGAGGTGTTGATGAACACGTCGTCAAGGCCCTCGCCGAGGTCGACCTCGAGGTCGGTGATCGTTGGGGTCTTGAGCGCGCCCGAGAGTTCGAGGGCGCGAACGATGGCCTGCTCGGGCGACTGCACGCGCAGATGGGATCCACCGCCGATCCGCGCGAGCGCGTGAAGCAGCGCCTCATCGACCTCCTGACCGACACCGACGGTGAACAGTCGCGCCCGTGAGCCGGTCATGCTGCGACGCAATCGTTCGGCCAGCGCATCTCCGGCCCGCTCCCCGCTGGTGGCCATTCCGTCGCCGATGTAGACGACCGCGGGCTGGTCGAGGCCGTGCACACGCTCCAGCGCCTGCTCGAAGATGGCGCCGAGGTCGGTCGCCCCGCCGGTACCGTGCTCTGCCAGCCGTTCGAGTGCGGCCGACACGGTGTCCGGACCGGCTTTGGCGAGTCCGCTCTCGGGGTAGAGCACCTCGGCCCGAACATCTGCGCTGACGACCGCGAACTCGTCGCCCGCGCTGAGGCTCCGCAAGAAAGCCTCGGCGACCGCAATGCGGGTTTGGTACTCGGCCGGGTCACCTGCAGCCGAGGTGTCCACGACCACCACGACTTGGCCTTGCGGCGTGGGGACATCGTCAAAGTCGAGATCGGGGCTGTAGCGAATCATGGCGTAGCGAGCCTGATCGCCCCCCGGTTCGAGCATGGCCAAACGAAGCGGAGGACGCTCGGTCCCCGGACGCTGGCTGAGTTCGAGTTGAAAGTCGGCGCGAGGGGTGTATCCGCTGCGCCGCATCGTCACCCTCTTGCCGCCATCTTCGATCCGCGCCTCGGCAAGCGTCGCGATGTCGTAGTCCTCGGACAGCTCGCCAAGCTCCACCGAGAGCGCGAAGTCCTCGATGCTGGGGGTCGTCTTCTTCCCCGGCCCGGCCAAGGGATAGCTGTAGCGAAGCTTCCCGTCGGACTCGGTCAAGAGTTGCTGGTAGCGAGCCACGACGCGGCGACTGCCCAAGGCGGGAACCGGAAAGATGCGGGCGCGCACCGTGTGCTCATCGATCCATTCCAGCAGCGCCGGGTCGTTCGCCTTTTGCACGGTCTCTTCGTAGGTGCGGGCGGCCTTCTTTCGCTCGACGACTTCGCCCTCCACGAGCTGACCGTTCGTCTCCAGCGCGAAGCTGACCAGCTGGCTCCCCTGGGGAATGGTGAACCAGTAGTAGCCCTCGACATCGCGACTCGAGGGGTTGAAGAAAACCTGCTCGACCTTGGTCTCCGCCAACTCGTCGCGCATCACCACGCTGACCGACTGACGCTGGATCTGCAGTGGCAGTGCTTCCGAGCCCGCAGGTGCAGAACGGTCGACCGCATACAAGC
>CAYGTG010000748.1:0-4621 GCA_964352485.1 uncultured Nannocystaceae bacterium
AGGGGTCGCGACCTCCTGGGGTTCGGGCGCGGGCTGAGGTTCGGGCGCGGGCTGAGGTTCGGGCGCCGGTGGCGTCGTCGCTTGCCCCACGACGTAGAACTCCAGGGCGAGGGCCAGGCTCAGCGCCACGGCTTCTTGACGCGCGGGGCAGGAACGGTCTGCGAGTGACAGGCCTCGCGACGACCGTCGCTCGCCACTGCCGATGGAGATCTCGACGTCGCCGTCTTCACGCTCCCGCACGTCCACAACCACCGCGGCCTCGAGCGCGGTGTCCGACTCGGCCGCGATGCGCTCGAGCAGCGCCGCACCGTCGATGCAGCCGTTCGATTCGACGCTGAGCTGGAGCGGTTTAGGCGCTTCGGGCGACGCGGCGGTCGCAAGCCACAGCATCCAACCAACGACAGCCACGTCTGTGCCTGGGTCTCAGCTTGCCGCGCCGACGGCGGTCAGCAGATCGTCATCGGGCTGATCAAATTCGATGGCGACCTTGTAGGGCCACAGGCCGCCGGGGTCGTTGGCGTTGGGCTCTTGGCGGACGACGCGGCCCTGCACCAGGCGCGGACATCCGGACTCGGGGTCGACGTGCAAAGACACGTGGACCTGGGTCCCCAGCTCGAGCTGACGACGCGCGGCCAGCAAGATGCCCTTGGCGCTCACGTCCTTGGCCACCGCGGTGTTGCGACGATCGCCGTGGCGCATCCGAACTGGAAACCAGGTCTTCACGCGGCGCGAGCGGCGATTTTCGGCGGTCATACGCACAGTGTAGGTGAGTTATGTACCCTTCGCCACCTGTAGTACCCATCAGGGGCAGGCGCGTCCCTGTCTGAGCTTTTGAGGCCTTTGGAGGCCTTTGGAGCATCCTGCAGCCCCGGGATGTCTCCGCGAGCCCGGTCGGCCGGGAAAAAAACGACCCCGCGGTGCAGCGTTGCACCCGCGGGGTCGTCGTGTTCCCCGACGTTCGGGGAAGGTCCTGGAGGAGGACTACAGGGAGATGGACCAGGTGGTCAGGCTGCCCGAATCGAGGCGAGCCGAGTCGGAGACCTCGAGGGTCCACTCGCCGCCGCGGTCGGTGCCTTCGAAGGCGGAGGTGTCGAGCTCGAGCTCGAGGTTGTCTTGGCCGCCGCCGGTGCGCTCGTGAAGGACCTCGACCACGCCATCGTGAACAAGGCGCACGGTGAGGTCGCCGCGCCAGGTGTGCTCGACGGAGACGGAGACGGTGACCGTGCCAACGGTGCCTTCAGCGTCGACCTCGAGGGTTTGGCTGATGCCGGCATCGTCGTCGTCAGGGATCGCGACGGACAGCTCGGAGGTGAAGGTCTGCAGGTCGCCGGGCTCGATGGGCTCGACGGGATCGACCGGGTTGACGATGACCTCGGGGATGTCCGAGACGTACGCGCGACCGAACTCGTCGACGTAGTCCATCGAAAGCCAGCCGTATCCAGCGCCGGCGGGGTGGTCCACGCCGAAGCCTTCGGTGCCCCAGCTGTTCTTGAACAGGTAGAAGCCCTGCTCCATCACGGGTTCGCCGTCGGCGTCGAGGACGGTGTTGCCCTCGGCATCGACGCGCGGGAACTGCAGGTCGAGATCCCATCCGAGAATGAGGATGGAGTGTCCGGCCGGGCTCTCGCGGCTGATCTCACGATCTTCGTCGTTGGGCGCGCGGACGATGCCCGCGTCCCAGGAGTCCAGGTTGCGGGGAAGCTCGGAGCGGCGGTGGTTCCACGCCTGGTAGAAGAACTCGAGGCCCACGACCACGCCGGTTCCGTTGACGCGGATGTGGTCCATGATCGAGGCGCGGCGGGAGTTGAGCCAGCGCCCGGGGGGCAGCTGGAACTTCTGCGCGGTGAGTGCGTCCTCGGGGGGTTGGCCGTTGGTGTAGCAGCGCGTGGGCTGGTCGTCTTCGCCGTCGCATTCCGCGTCATCGGCAACGCCCCATTGATCGACCTCGTAGGGCCATGCGGCTTCGGCCGGGATGCCGTACTGCGTGACGGCGCGGAGGTTGTAGTAGGCGTTGCTGCCCGAGGTGTTGGGGAACGAGCCAACCTCGAACTTGGCCGACCACTGCAGGTACTGCTCGGAGAAGTCGGGGTTCTCCATGCCGCCGGCGATGTACAGGTGCTCCATCAGCCCCGCGGTGGAAAAGATCGAGCAGACGCCGCGGCGTCCCTGGCTCTTGACCGGGGACTGCAGCTCGAGCAGATCGCGGTGCTGCCGCGGCGCGGGGCCGTCGGCCTTGATCTCGAAGGGCAGCTCGTCGTTGGTCGGCGCGCCGTCGAGCAGGGCGTCGAGGTCAGACAGCGGGGCATCGCCGTCGTCTCGGTTGTCGCCGAGATCGCAGCCGGAGGTTGCCAGGGAGAACAGAGCGAGTGCGAGAAGCGACTTTTGGAACATAGACACCAACCACCCGGACCGAGGTCCGTTGGACCACACGAGAGCACATTTTGTGCCAATCTTTGGCGCCCAAACGTGGCACTTGGTGCCGAAAAATGTCTCGTGATTTCTGGGTGTTAGCGTAGGGCGGTGGTTGCGGAACGGAGGGGGTGGCTACTGTAGTCGCCACCGCGGGCGCTCGATCGGATTGAGAAGCTGCCAGGCCAAGTCACGGCGGCCAACCCTCAAACCGCGAAGCTGATCAGCTGTACAGACATCGCTTCCAGACCGTAGGGCTGGTCGAAGCCACGGTCGATGGGGGCTGCTGGCCCCATAAATCCGAGCGTGATCGAGAACATGAAAGTAACCGGCCAAGCACCCTCGACCCCATCGTGCGCTCCCCGTAGCATCCGCCGGATGAGTGTCGAAGTGCTTGAATCGTTCGTTGGCCAGATGACCGTGGCTGAGCTGTGCAATCGGACCGGGCGTAGCGTGGAAGAGCTGCTCGCATTCTGCAGCAATCGCCGCCCCGCGAAGACGACTCCGGCCAGCGCCGCCCCTAAAGCGAAGGCCCCGAAGAAGTCCGGCGGAAAGAAGCGTCGCGTCCGGGCGAGCAGCGATGAACTCGTCGCGCTCGACGAGCGGGTCATGAACCTGATCTCCTCGGCGAAGGATGGAATCGGCGGACGCGAGATGGCCAACAAAACCGGGGAGACCCTTCCCCGCCTCCGCGGCTCGCTCAAGCGTCTCGTGGACAAGAAGAAGATCCGCTTCGCAGGCAACACCGCCGCGCGTCGCTACTGGGCGAAGTAGGTCGCCGGCTGCTAGTACCTCAGATCTGAAGTCCGTTCCGGGTTTCAGGAGAAGGGGGCGGAGCAGGAGAGCGAAGCGTCCCGAAGGGACGCGCAGCGGGAGAGATAGAAAGTACCGAACGCAGATCTCGGTGACCGAGGGGTTCGGAGCGACCCCACACCCCGAGGGGGGGTCGCGCACAAACCCGGCACGGACTTTGGGCATGAGGTACTAGGTGTGGGAGTGTCCGCGATCGCGGACACTTCCAAGCCGACGGTGCGAGGGGCGGACGCGACAGGTTGCGGAGAGATGGTGGAGTTTGGACGACGTCTCGTCCTCGGCCTTCTCGGAGCTTCTGTGTTTTCGTCCGAAACACCTGCGGGTCGGCGGCAGCGGTGCGCAGAAGTGGAAGGTGAGGTCATCGGGGTCGAGCCCACCGAAGGCCGCCACCGCCAAGGAGGCCGCTGATCATTTCGAAGAAGGACATCGAAGCGGCAGTACCGAGTGGCCCCAACCGTTTCCAGGTCCCTTCGCTGAGGAACCAAAAAAAACGCCCCCCGGCACCATTGCCGGGGGGCAGCACCACCTCAATGAGCGAACCGTCACTCCTCGCCGGCGACGTTGCGATACGCGAGCGCACCGAGGACGCCACCGAGGATCGGCACCACCCAGAACATCCACAGCTGCGCGAGCGCCTGGCCGCCCACGAAGATCGCGGGGCCGGTGCTGCGGGCAGGGTTGACCGAGAGGTTGGTGACCGGAATTCCGATGAGGTGAATCAGGGTGAGGCCGAGGCCGATGGCGATCGGAGCGAAGCCTGCGGGGGCGCGCTTGTCGGTCGCTCCCATGATGATGAATAGGAAGACGAAGGTGAGCAGCAGCTCGGCGACGATCGCCGCTTGCAGGCTGTAGCCGCCGGGCGAGAAGTCACCGTAGCCGTTGGTCGCGAACGCACCCGCTCCGCTGCCGATCTCGAAGCCGGCCTTGCCCGAGGCGACGACGTACAGAGCCCCCGCGGCCGCGATGCCGCCTGCGACCTGCGCCGCGATGTAGCCCGCGGCCTCGTTGGCGGGGTGTCGGCCGCCCGCGACCAAACCGAGCGTCACGGCTGGGTTGAGGTGGCAGCCGGAGATGTGCCCAATCGTGTACGCCATCGTGAGCACGGTCAGGCCAAAGGCGAAGCTCACTCCGAGCAAGCCGATTCCCACGTCCGGGAATGCGGCGGCCAGCACAGCGCTTCCGCAGCCTCCGAACACCAGCCAGAACGTGCCGATGAACTCGGCCGAAAGTTTGCGCGTGTACGACACCATGCGCTCGATAGGTTGCACGATTGGGGCCAACCTCAAACCCTGATGGAGGCGGCGTGCCGGGCTCGCGTTGGGCTTTCGAATCGCGGGCGGGCTCGAGGGGAATAGCGGGACAGGTGGGGCAAAGTGCCCGGGGCAGCGGCTCCCCGAAC
>CAYGTG010000749.1:0-4617 GCA_964352485.1 uncultured Nannocystaceae bacterium
CCCGAAGGGGGTCGCGCAGAAACCCGGCACGGACTTTGGGCATGAGGTACTAGCCGCCCGCGAGTGGGCGCGCCATCTCGGCCAGCCCGTCGAGGGTGGTGACCAACGAGGTCCGCAGGCGAAGCGCTTCGGCCCGCGGCTTGGACGCCGCGGAACGGTCAAAGCGCTGCCGAGCGCGCTCGACCTCCTGGACCAGGGTGCGGGCGTGTGAGGCCCACCCCTCGGCAAGAGGAACGAGGGCCTCACGAAAGGCCTTCCTCGCGGCGGCTTCTCCCTCGGCGATCGACTTTCCGCGCTCGCCGAGCAACTCGGTGATGTACCCGGCGGACATGAGTCCGTCGAGATGGCCACGCGCCCAGGGAAGGAACTGCCGGTCGAGAACCTCGCTGGCGGCGGGATCGATCGAGGCAACAGTCATCAGGGCCTTCTGCAGCGCGCCGAGAATCGACTCGCGCATGCAGGCTCCGAGATACTCGGCGTCGAGAGGATCGAGCGGACCCTTGGCGAGACCTTTCTTTGTTTGGAGGATTCCCAACCCAAGACCCTCGCGAACGAGGACGTCGTCTGCTCCGAGGAATGCTGGCACGACAATGTCCCCAAAGGACATGAGAAGGGCGGCGGCGGACGGGCGGTCTCGATCGGCGGACCGGGTCGCCTCGTCGGCTCCTTTTTCGAGCGCCTCGACCGCCTCGAGCGTTGCGACCCTGGCGGCCTGGAGAGCCTCCTGCAGCCGGCGAGCCGTGAGCGTGCGCTTGAGCTCCCGGGCCTTGCGAAGAAAATGGGTGTCCAGGGCCGTCTCGATCTCCGCGAAGGGGTCCTTGCCCTCGCCGCCTTGGGTTCGGAACTGGAGCGCTTCGTTACCCCGCAGCGGAACGACTTCGACCAGGACCTCGCCCAGCTGCTCGCGAAGATAGGCGGCGAGCTCGGCCTGCTCACTGTCATCGAGCGTGTCGACCTTGTTCAGGACGCCGAGGACCTGGCGGCCAGACTCGCGGAGCTCGGTGAGCATGCTGACCTCCGACGCGGCGCCACTGCGGGTGGCGGAGAATACCCAGACGACGGCGTCGGCCTCGTCGAGGAACTCCCGGGCGACTTGCTCGTGGTACTCATCAAGCGCATTGAGCCCCGGGGTGTCGACGACGGCGGCGTCTCCCATGCGACCTCCGCTGCGCTCGATCTCCATGTGCCGGATGCGCTGTGCCTCGGCGTCGTCGAGCCCGTGCAAGAACTCCTGGACGTCGGCCTTGTCGATGATCCCGATGCGACCGTCGCGATAGTGGACGCGGGCGCCGCCGCCGGTGCCCCGGCGAAACACGTTGATCGTGGTGGTGGTCGGAAGCACGCCCATCGGCGCGACGGCTTCCCCGAGGAGGGCGTTG
This sequence comes from uncultured Nannocystaceae bacterium, assembly GCA_964352485.1. GTDB lineage: Bacteria > Myxococcota_A > Polyangia > Nannocystales > Nannocystaceae > CAJXVA01. The sequence continues at coordinate 1,380 of CAYGTG010000749.1, forward strand.
ACGAAGGTGCTCTTGCCGGCTGAGAACTCGCCCATGGTCGCGATGGTCAGCGGCCTCGCCAGTCGCTCCCGGGCCGCGACGACCTGAGTCATGGCTTGCTCGACCCCGTCGAGAGGCACGCCGAGAATCCGGCCCGGAACGCTCGCCAGCAGGCTTGTGGCCGCGGTGAGCAAGTCCTCGAGCCGCGGCTTGGTGTCGGTGGGGAGCTTGAGCGTGGCTTCGCCCAGGAGCGTCCGTGCCCGGGAGTTTTCGGGGCGGACGACCAGCGACTCGACCAGCAGATCTCCTGCGAGGTCGCGCAGATCGTCGTCGGCCAGGCACGCCTGCGCCGCAACCAGCTTGCGCTCGCTGGCGAGGACCGAGCTGCGCAGGTCGGCGTTGCGCAAGGGGCTCTGCGGTTCGGGACCCCAGGGACCGCCGATCTCTGGGTCGGCCCGGAACACGGGCGGAACCGTGGGCAAAAGGTCGGAGCCGACGGCATCGCCGTCGTGTTGGCGCCGTCTCGCGGCGAGCAGTCGCAGCTCCTCCGGCGGAGGCTCGGGCGCATCCTCTTCGAGCCGGCGCAACACGGGGCCGACGGCGTCGTCATTGAGGCAATCCAGGCGTAACGCGGCGTGGGCAAGCTCGGCCAGGTGCCGGTCGCGATTCCCAAGCGATGCTTTGGCCGCGGTCTCTGCAAGGGCGGCAATGACTTCGGACGTGCCTTCTGGGGACAGGGGCGAGTGGCGGGACCCGTCGAGTTCGGTGAGCGCCCAGAGCCGTCGGCCCTGCGGGTTGTCGGGTTCGGTCTGAAGCAGTCGGAGGGTGACCTCGCGCAGGGGCGGTGCGTCGTCCGGCAAGCCGACGCTCAGCCCAACCCACACATAGGTGCGGGCATGGTCGGCGATGGTTAGCTTTTCCAGGAGGGCGTGCGCGGCGATCGAGTCGCCTTTGGCGGCCATCACCCGAGCGAGCGTGGCCAGAAGAGTGTCGTCGTCGGGGTTCTCCCGCAGCGCTTCGCGGACCCAAGACTCGGCGTCGACAAGCTGACCACCGACCAGCGCCAGCTCGACCCCGTGCTTGAGGATCAGCTTGCGCAGGCCCCCGGCAACGTCGGAAGGGGTGCGAGCTCGGGCTTTTTGGAGTTCGCGAAGGGAGCGCTCCTCGTTGCCGAGCCGAAGCTGCGCAATGCCGGCCATCACGTGCGCGAGCCAGACGGCTTCGCTCTCGACCGGTTCGGGCAGCCGACGAAGCTCGGGCATCGCACGTCGAATCAGGTCGAGCGCTCGGCCGGGGTCGTCCGTTCCGAGGAAGGGGCCCGCGGCGATCAGCAACGGTGCCCCGCGGCCGAGTCCATCTTCGAGCGCCTCGGCCAGTTCTTCGAGCGCCTTGACCGGCCGACCGCCCTCCAGCAGGTCGTGCAGGTGGGTGAGCGCCATCGCGAGTGCGACAAAGGGCTCGCCGGGCTGTTCGATGTTGATCGCCCGCAGGCGGGCCAGGGACTTGCTGCGGTTCCCTTCAAACCGAAGGGCGCGCGCAGCGGCGAGTGGGTCCCGCAGACCTTCTGGAATGACCGGGCGTCCTGCCGCGGAGGAGGCGAGCGCACCCACCCGTCGCGCGAAACCGCCAAGCGCTTGGCCTACGGCTCGGAACGCACCCGCCGCGTCGGAGCCCTCCGGTCCGCCGGGCTCCGCTTCGGTGTCTTCAGGGGGCTCGGGGGTCTTCGAGTCGTCGTCCGCCATCCGCGCTGTACAACCGTAGCAGGCCGGGGGCTCCTCGGGCCCCAAGAAACACAGCCCGCCCACGAAACCCTAAAATCGCATCGCGGCGACGAGCTGGGCGCCTTCGGGCGTGGGCACAGGCAACACCGAGAGCCTGCCTCCCTTGCGATGCTTGCTGAGCACAACCGCGCCGAAGACGATGGCAGAAGCAGCGGCGATCTGGACCGCGCTGCTTGTGAGTCCAAGATACCCGCGGGTGTAGTTTGGGGCGACCGGTGCAGCCCAGATGCCCCCGATGAGCGGCACCTGGAGTCGGCGTTCGAAGGCGTCGCGGCGACCCCCGTTGCCTGCGAATCCGAACGTCAATCCCCAAGTCACGCCAAGCCAGACCGCCCCCTGGGTCAGGGCGAGCACGCCGGTCTCTGCGCCGACACGGCGGAACCCGAGATCGTGGCCCAGCCTGCGGTGGCGGGAGAGGTTGATCGCACCGATCGCGGTCAAGGCCAGCCCGCTACCCTGGGCGATGGCGAGCCACGAATAGAGCCCACGCACACCTCCGCCGGTTGCCAAGATGATGGGCCCGACAAATGGGATTGGAGCCAAGCGTCCCATCTCCCGCTTGCTGCTGTCGTGCGAGTCGCGGAGTCGAGCGGATGCCATGCCAATCGCCCAGGTGGAGACAACCGCCAGGGCACTGCCGGCGACCAGCATCTGCTTGGAGCTCTTGGGATCGAGCTCCGGCTCTCGTGGCCGCTTTGCGGTCGCTGGAGCCAGGGCCAAAGTTGCGACAGCGACGGAGCTCGCGAGCCAGGAAACCACGCATGGTCAGTGCCCACGCATCGCGCATCGATCACCTCAGTCGAACCAGAATCCGCCGCGACGGGTTTTTCCTCACCCTGCTACGAGTAGACGACCGCGGGCCAGAGCTTTGCGACGATCGCCCGCTTTGCCCGGTCTCGTTTCCAGTAGTCCGACTCCAGGTCGATCGCGTGCGCGCGCGCCACCATCGATTCGATCTGGCGCTCGAGATCTTTGGTGAACGCCTCGTCCTGGACGACGAGGTTGGCCTCATGCTCCCAGTAGCTTGCGGTCACGTCGAGGTTGGCCGAGCCAATGCTCGCCGCGCGTCCATCACAAGACATGACCTTGGCATGAACGTAGGGACGCACGACGCCGCCTTGGGGCACGATCATGGGCTGGGACGGGGCAACGTACTCGAAGACCTCGGCGCCGCCTCGAATCAGCGGCTCGAGGCGCTGCTTGACCATGTGGTCGAACAGCTCCCGGTACACCGGCCCCGGGAAGAACGACCCGTCTGCGCGTCGGGCCACCGCGTTGCCCGTCAGAAGGACGAGTCGCACGCCTCGGGCCAGCGCCCGCTGCATGGCGGAGGCGAGCGAGGGCACGATCGGAAAGTCGTTGACGATGTAGACGTGCTCTCGCGCGCCATCGAGCATCGCCTCGTACTGCAACATGCCGTTGGCGTCGAGGAGCCCGTTGTGCACGACGAGCCGGGCGGCGCACGAACCCGTCGGTCG
>CAYGTG010000750.1:0-4603 GCA_964352485.1 uncultured Nannocystaceae bacterium
GGCCAGGGCGGATCGGGCGGCCACTCCTCGGCCGAGGATGCGCAGGACGGTCCCGACGGCCCTCCGGGGGCGGACGGAACCGGGGGCGCCAACGGACGCGACGGAGCCCCTGGCAAGGCCGACGTGCGGGTTGGATCCGTGGACGAGCGTTTCGCGGCCATGCCTGCCGGCGTCGTTCGGCTGTAAAAAAAAAGGCCTCAGGGCCGATCTTGGAGGGTGAAATCTCTTTTTTTGCCTCCGGGGTGGAATCGAAGTTCGGCGAGCCTCGTTTAGGAGGCAGAACCACTTCGGAGTTCACTCCGTACTGTTAGCAACGGCAGGTTCGCTCGTTCCACACTGAGAACCCAAAGCTCCACTCATGTCCCTCAAAGCCCATATCGCGATAGGAACCCTCCTCGGGGTGCTGTTGGGCGTGGGCGCGGTGACGATGCTCTCCCGCCCCGCATCCCCCGCGGCGTCTTCGGCCGAAGCCTCCGAACCGGACCGCCCAGAGCGCCCGCAGTCGGCCGTCTCGCCGGCCGCTTTGCGCGGAGACGCCCCCACCGACGGCTTCAGTCGCCCGATGCGCCCCGGCGCCCGGCGCCGCTCGCTCCAGAGTTGATCGGGCCTGCTCGGCGCCTCCCCGGGTCCTCGGCGTGTCCCTGGCACGGCCGTGCTGGCCGCGCGTGCCCGCGACGCTACGTTGGTTTCATGCAGGTTGCGGGCACGGTGGGGCGCGGTCGCAGCGGGCGCCCGCGTCCGCTCGGCGGAGGATTTCGTCTCGGCGCAGCCGAGAACGCCGCGGTCTGCGATGCCTACGACGACGAGCAGGATCATCTTCGTTGCGCCGACTGCAAAGGGACCGGCTGGTACGTGGGCTTCACCGAGCGCCGCTACTGCCCAACGTGTGACGGCAGCGGATTCCTGTAGCAGGATTCTTCATCCAGCGAACGCCTCTGGGACCCGGTCAGTCTGGGGCGATGTCGAGCCCCAGCGCGTCCAGGGTCAGTCGCGTGACGGTGCGGTGGGAGAGGTCGGTGAGCGCCGGGAGGATCTTGGTGTCGGCGCAGGCGCGGCGCTGCTCGGCGGCGAGCCTCCAGTCGGTCAGGGCATACGCGAGCACGCCTTGGCCTTGTTCTCGCAGCGCGAGCTCGTGCTGGGCGAGACGCTCGATGAACAGATCGAGATCGCGCGAGTCTCCGACGGATCGTTGGGCCCGCTTGAGGAGGCGGCCAGCGCCCGGCCCATGTTGCATCGCCGGCTTGACCCACCCGTGCGCGTACCGAAGCCGTTTGGCGAGGATCCGAACCTCGTGCACGGCCTCGCGGTCTTCGAGGGTGGTGGGGACCGGTGTCTGTTCGAATGCGTTCGCCGATGCAGTGCTCAGCAGGGTTGCGAGTTCGTCTCGGATGTCGTCCGGGGCCGTGAGTCGCTCGACCACGCGCCGCCTCGCGTCGTGAACATCGCGTCGAAGCGCGCGGGCGTCGGCGTCGCGCAGCGCCCGGGCAGCGCGTTTACGGGTTCGCCCCAGCCGCTTGCTCAACCGCGCCCCGATCTGTTGCGCGGCAGCGCGGCGCAGCGGTTCGGCCTGCTCGGTGGCAGCGCTCAACTCAGCGAGCACGACATCGAGGTCGCGAAGGGGTCCGAGCGCGCCGGTGATCTCCTTGAGCTGCTTCTCGAGCCTGCGTTGAAGCTTCTTGCCCAGCCAAGGTCCGAACAGCGCGGCGAAACTTCGCAGTCGTCGCGAACCGACCCGCATGCGTCGTACCGCCTGCGGATCGTGGGCAGCAGGCGTCAGCCCCTCGCCGAGCATGGCGTCGAGCTGGGTCTCGACGCCGGTTGAAACATGGCGGGCGAGGGCCCATCCCAGATCTTCGGGTGCCACGGTCTTGCGTTGGGCCGGCTTGGCCGGCTTGCCGGGCGTGGTTGGCGACACCTGCAGCTCAGATCGAGCGCTTGGGGTGGCCGAGAGCGCAGGACGGAGCGTCTGCACGATCCTCTCCGCGCCCACCGTCACCCGCTCGAGCACGTCGACAGCAACGCGGCGGGCCAACGCACGGGTTGTGGGGGGGGTCACCCGGCGGACCCAAGTTCGCAGACGGCTCGCCATGTGTGCGGCGCCAGCGTACCCCACCACGGGCGTTGCTCGGCTTTGGCCTCCCGGTTTATACAGAGGCATGCGCAGCTCGTCGCTCTTGCTGGCCTTTGGGTGCGTGCTCGGTGCGTGCGCGACCGTTCCGCAGAACCGTCGCGAGGCGCTGGCCGATCCAACGATGGCTGTCGTCGATGACCCGCTCGAGGCCCGGGCTGATCGCAAGCTGCACTCCTCGCGGGAGGGCGCGGCCGGTGGCGACGCGCAGGCAGCAGGCGGTGGCTGTGCCTGTGGCAACTGAGCTTGGAGTCTTGGGACTGGCTCTCGCGTTGGTGTGGGCTCCTGCGCCGCAGGCCAATCCAACCCCGCCGCCGTCCGCGGCAGGGTCTGACCGAGCATTGGCGGTCGATGCGGCAATCCTCGGCGAGGAGGACAAGGCGCCCAAGCGCGCGACCGTCGAGCAGGTTCGCGCCAGGCTCACGTTTTATGACCAGTACGGCCGCGGATATCAGTCCAAGGCCGGACCACCGGAGGGCCCCGGGTCGGAACGGCTGCAGGTTGTGCAGCCCGCCGCATCGCTGACGATCCGGCAGCGCAACCAGGCGATCTCCCACACGCTCACCACGGTGTTCGATGTCGTTTCAGCAGCGTCCCCAGACGCCTTGGACGCGGTCTCTTCTGCCTCCCGCTACAACGAGGCCGGTACGCTCGACATCACCACCTCGATCGACACCAGCGAACGCGACACGCTGTCGTTTCGCTACGGCGCGCACATTGAGGAGCACTGGCGGACCGGGTTTGGCGGAATCGGCTACTCTGGCACGTTCAACGAGGAGAACACGGTGGTCTCGACCTCGTTCAACGTCATCGTCGACTGCTTCGACGACCTTCATCCACGCGGTTGGAACGACGATCAGACCTACCGGCTCGCGCTCAACGACAACCTCTCGCTGGTCCAGGTGCTCTCGCCGACGACCCTTGCGATGTTGTCGTACGGCATCACGTTCCAGCAGGGCACGCTGGAGAACGGTTGGAACTCGGTCTACATCGAGGATGCGCCCACGTACGGATGCTTCGACACACCCGATCAGCGGGCGGAGTACGACTGCGTCAACCGTCGCCGGGAGAACCTTCCCCGCCGGCGCATCCGGCACGCGGTCGCGGCGCAGCTGGGACAGCACCTGCCGCGCTCTCGCACCACGCTCAAGGCGCGATATCGGCACTACCGAGACGACTTCAAGCTTCGCGCGCACACCCTCGATACGTGGGCATACCAGTGGCTGGGTCGGCGGGTGTATCTGCGTGCGGGCTATCGGTTCCATCGCCAGGCGGGGAACGACTACTGGCGCCGCTCGGTGCTGGAGTCGACGCCCGCCGATTCGTTCTTCACCGCGGACTCGGATCTCGCGCGCTTCGACGCCCATCAGCCCAGCATCAAGGCGGTGGTCTACCTGCGACCGCCGCAGGCCGCCGCGGGTGGGGCGTCATCCTTCGACATTGGCTTCTCGCGGTACATCCGCACCAACGATCTCCACGCCAACGTGCTCTCGCTCGGCTATGCGCAGACTTTCTAGAGCCCTCCCGTTTTCCTTGCTCGTGCTTGGGTGTGCTCCGCAGGGCTCCGCTTTCGCACCTGGGCAGCAACTTGAGCCCGGCGATCCGGTGGCCGCCACGCCACTTCCCTCGCTCGCGGCGGTGGTCCCGCTCAAAACGGGGGATCCGACGCTTCAAGAGGTGGTGCGAGGAAAGGTCGCGATCATCGACCTGTGGGCGACATGGTGCGAGCCGTGCCGGGAATCGATGCCCAAGGTCGCTCGCCTCGCCCAAGCCTACGCGAAGACCGACCTGGTCGTCGCGGGTGTCCACGTTGGACCCACCGCCGCCGGGGCCGTCCGGTTCGCAGCGGAGGCGGGCATCGAGTATCCGATGCACATCGATCCCGACTTTGGCTTCACCGATGCGGTCGGGTCGCGTTCGGTCCCGCTGCTCCTGGTGGTGGACCGCGCGGGGACGGTCGTGCACAGAACGCACGAACTCGACCGCGAAACGCTCGAACTCGTGCGCCGACTGATGGAGGGCTGATAGACTTCGCGCAGTGGTGCGGCGGCGACGAGTGTCGGACTTCCATGGGATGTCCGAGCAGGCGATTCTCGACCTGCGGATGCATGATCTCGACATCGCGATCGAGCGAAGCCCCGTGGCCGACCGCATCGAGACGGTGATGTTAGAGCTTGGCCAGCGGGGCCTCAAACTGCGGCCGCACTTTTGGTTCTCCGACGAGTGGGCGTGCCCGGACGGGATCACAGGCGTCGCGGTGCCCTTTTACCTGGCGCATCCGCGGCTCGTCGCGATCGAGCGCGCGCACATGTTCGAGGCCGAGGGGGCAGGCCGCTCCGATTGCCTGCGGCTGCTGCGGCACGAGATTGGGCACGCCACCTACAACGGCTACGGCCTGTCGCGGCGTAAAGGGTGGCGTGATGTCTTTGGCTCGCCGGCGCGCCCCTACCCCGATTACTACAAGCCCAACCCGCG
>CAYGTG010000751.1:0-4596 GCA_964352485.1 uncultured Nannocystaceae bacterium
ATCGGGCCCAAAGACCAGCGAGACGGCGTGGCGAGGTTATGAGATGTGCTCTAGTGAAGTCTCCGCGGTCCGCTCGGTGCTGCGAGCGTGAACACGGCAGGACGGACAGGCTACGAGAATCACGCAGCATGCAAACCGCAGCCGCCCGAAGTAGGCAGAATCGCGGTAGGCTCCGCGGGTGTTTTACTGGGTGGTGATCGCGACCTCGATCTGGATGGCGGTCGACTCGTCCAAGATCGGATACGACAAACGCGACATCAAAGGTCTCGCGGCGATAGGCCCGGTGGGCTGGCTCTTCGCCGGTTTGTTCCTGTGGATCGTCACGTTTCCGCTGTATCTCATCAAGCGTCCCGAGCTGAAGGCCGCCGCTGAGCGAAAACGGCAGATGCTCGCGTACGGGCAGGGCGTGCCGGGACAGCTGATGGGCCAAGGGTACCCGCCGCAGGGATACCCGCCGCAGGGATACCCGCCGGCGCAGGGATACCCGGAGCAGGGATACCCGCCGATGCCGCCGCAGCAGGCCTACGGACAGCCGAGCTCCGGCCAGCCGTCGCAGCCGTCGCCCGATGTCGAGCAGGGGTTGCGGAAGCTTGAAGAGTTGCGGACCTCCGGCCTCCTCTCCGACGCGGAGTTCCAGCAGCAGAAGGCGCAGCTGCTGGCTCGGATCTGAGGGGGCTCAGGTCTGGGGGGTGGGCTCGGCGACCGCGAAGGTGGCCGAATCTTGACGGCGCAGGGAATACCCGATCGTGGCCGCGCGGCGGCGTCCGCGTAAAGACGCGAACCTGGGGCAGGCTCGGAGTGGGTGCGCGCTCATGCCCACGCCGCAGCCTGGGCCGGACACGGCTTCGAGCGCACGACGTTCGTTCCCGGAGAACGCCCCAAAAAAAGTTGGGAACGGTACCGAGGCCGCCGCAACAATCCCCTTGCTGTGTCTACCAACCTCGCGCCAGTTGTCCTCCGCCTTCGCTCCGCCCGGCTTCTCGGGCTTGTTCTCGCGCTCACACCCGCCTGCGACTCGGGGGATGGGGACTCCGGCGCCGCCGATACAGAGGCGGACGAAACGGACTCCGGGGGCGACGGCGGGGGCGAAAGCGAGGGCAACGCCAGGATCACCGTCACGGTCGACGACGGGACCGTCTACGAGCTGGACGTACGGTCCTGCGACACCTCGGTCACCGACCCAAGCGGGTTCCCCCTCTCCAACGGCTACGTCGTCTCGGGCCTGAGCACGGATGGCTCGATCGACCTCTTCGTGAGCCGAGCCGGATTCGACGACGAGCCGGCGATGCAAAGCGGCAGTATCGAGGGCGATTTCGACGAAGACGGACAAAACGCCCGGATGATCTACGCCTTCGCAGCCGACACCTTCACCCTGCAGATCGATGGGGCCAACGTCTCGGGTTCCGCCAGCGCCCGCGCGGTCGGACCCACCCGCACGCACGGCGACAACCCGGTGTTCACGATCGACGCCCGCTGCGAGTAATCCCAGCAGCCCGGCTCAGGGCACACGCGCTGCGGCGCACCGCATCGCTGCGGCGTACCGCATCAGGAGCGGCGGCCTTCAGTCCCTACTGCTCTGGAACCAGGATGGCTTTCAACCGTCTTCGAGTGGTTGCGGGTGGAGCTCGATGACGGAGTGTACGCGCAGCTTCCTCCCCTGCTCAATGGCCTGGTCGAGCGCCCCAGCGAGCGCAACTCGCATCTTGCGGAGCTCGGCTAGGCGCGCAACAGAGGCGTCGTCCGTCGTGCCGAACCGCTCCATGGCACTGAAGATTCTCAGGGAGTGGTGCGTAATCTTCGCCTCGACCAGCGAGAGCAGAATCTCTCTGGCTTCGGTGGCATCGAAGACCCCTTCGAGGAGAGTATGGGATGAGGGGACGGCGTGGCTGTTGTCGGTGCTCATGATGTTCGTGCGCGTTTGGGGGAGAAGGGCTCCTCAAGCAGGGCGAAAGACGGCTGGGTGCTCACTCGCCCTGGCCCAGCGAGTACCCACGCTTGCCATCGAAGGTGTAGAGGTGCTCGGTCTTGATCACGTCGAACCCGGCGTCGTTCAGCGCGGTGAGGAGCTGGAGCACGTGGGCAAAGTCCGTTGTGCCGGTCTCGGCCGATGGCAGGAACCGACATCGCCAGTGGTCCGTGCAGAAGGTCTCGGGCAGGCCGTCCGGGAAGACCTTCACGCCTCGGTTGGTGATCATTTTCAGGCCCCAAGCTTCTGGTAGGGCAGCCTTCAGAGCTCCGCCGAGTTCGTCGGGGTTGCGGTCGGCGGATGACCAGTCGAGGAACACGTCGATACCTCGAAGCTCCTTCAGCTCCTGTGGCCTCTCCCGGTGCTGAGCCTCGATGCCACCAGGGCGGTACTGAACCGGGGTGAGCTGAGCGGGGGACTTGCCGAGGTGCTCGATCACCGCGTTGGTGAAGTCCTTGGTGCCGAGCTTGTGCTTGCTGATGCCCTCCTGGTAGATGTCGGCCGTGTGCAGGCCGCTCTCAAGCGTTGCCAGCCAAGCATTCTTGATCTTCTCGGCGACCGCGGCCCGGCCGAGGTGCACGAGCATCTGGACGGCGCCCAGGAGCAGTCCAGAGGGGTTCGCGATGTCCTTGCCGGCGATGTCGGGCGCCGATCCGTGTACGGCCTCGAACATCGCCACGTCCTGGCCGATGTTCGCAGAACCGGAGAGCCCGACCGACCCGGCCACCTGCGAAGCGATGTCGGAGAGGATGTCACCATAGAGGTTGGCCGTGACGATGACGTCGAACTGCTCCGGCTGCGCGGCGACGTGGGCGGCACCGATGTCGATGATCTGATGCTCGCTCTGGATGTCTGGGTACTCGGCGGCGACCTCGTCGAAGACCCGGTGGAAGAGCCCATCGGTGATCTTCATGATGTTGTCCTTCGTCATGCAGGTCACCTTCTTGCGGCCGTAGGCCCGTGCGTACTCGAAGGCGTAGCGGACGATCCGTTCCGTTCCCGGGCGGGTGATCAACTTGAGCACCTGGGTGACTTCTTGGGTCTGACGGTGCTCGATGCCCGCGTAGAGGTCCTCCTCGTTCTCGCGGACGATGACGAGGTTCATCTTGGGATGCGCGGACGCGACGAAGGGCGAGTAGGATTTCGTCGGGCGGACGTTGGCGAACAGATTCAACGATTTGCGGATCGTGACGTTGAGGCTCTTGAAACCGCCGCCTTGCGGGGTCGTGATCGGGGCCTTCAACAGCACCTTGTTGCGTCGGATCGTGCTCCAGCTGCTGGGCTCGATCCCCGCGGAGTGCCCTCGACGAAACACCTTCTCCCCGACCTCGATCTCATCGTACTCGAGTCCTGCTCCGGCGGCCTCGAGGATGCGGAGCGTGGCGTCCATGATCTCCGGCCCGATGCCGTCGCCGCGGGCGATCGTGATGCATGTCGTGCCCTCCTTGCGCGGGTTCGTGGCCGGCGTGGAGGAAGTCTTCGTCGTCGATTTGCTATCTGACATGTGTGGCATCCCGGTGGTGTGGGTTTGGGCCTTCGTCGAGCTCGGTTCCGCGACTCAAGCGTGGCCGAATGATTGGTCATCCTCTTCGGTATATCCAATGCAAAGTTTTCAACAAAACGTTAGCTTCTGACTAACGGTTTGATGACAACGATCAATTTTCACCACCTCCGCTACTTCTGGGCGGTGGCACATGATGGGAATCTCACCCGCGCGGCCGAGCGCCTCCACGTCTCCGCGTCGGCGGTTTCGGTGCAGATCCAGAAGCTTGAGGAACAGCTCGGGCACAAGCTCTTTGAGCGGCGGGGTCGTCGGCTGTTCCTGACGGAGGCGGGCCGCATCGCACTGGACCACGCAGATGCGATTTTTGAGCTGAGCGATGAACTCACCGGGACCCTCGGCGAACGCGGAGGTCCCACCAGGCGGATTCTACGGGTCGGTGCGCTCGCGACGTTGTCTCGGAACTTCCAGCTCGGATTCCTCCAGCCGCTGATCGGTCGAGATGACGTAGAGCTCGTGCTTCGCTCGGGCCTTATCGGGGATCTTTTGCGAGAGCTCGCGGCCCACCGACTCGACGTAATTCTCGCCCACGTCGCCCCCGTGCGTGATTCTGGGACGGCCTGGGTCCCACATCTGATCGCACAGCAGCCGGTGAGCCTCGTGGGTCACCCCAGCCGCATCCGAAAGGGACGCCGGCTGGCGGACATCCTTGGCTCGGAGCCGCTGCTCCTGCCCACCATCGAGAGCAGCATTCGCACGGGCTTTGATGCGCTCACAGAGCGATTGGGCATACGAGTGCGGGTCGCCGCAGAGATTGACGACATGGCGATGCTGCGCCTGATGGCTCGCGAGAGCCATGGCCTCGCAGTCGTCCCGAAAATCGTCGTCAAAGACGAGCTGGAGGCGGGGGAGCTCGCGGAGATCCGGCGTCTGCCCGCGCTGTTCGAGACGTTCTACGCGATCACGGCGGCACGCCGCTTCCCCAACCCGCTCTTGCGCGAGCTGATGCCCGCTGGAGCGGAGTAGCGGCGACCTGGCCTGGGTCATCAAAGGTCTCGCGGCGATAGGCCCGGTGGCTGGCTCTTCGCCGGTTTGTTCCTGTGGATCGTCACGTTTCCGCTGTATCTCA
>CAYGTG010000752.1:0-4592 GCA_964352485.1 uncultured Nannocystaceae bacterium
GTTCCTATAGTGCGCCTTCGTTTCGACTGGAGTTCGTCCCATGCGTATCGGTGTCCCCAAGGAAATCAAAACCCATGAATACCGCGTCGGCATCAACCCGACCGGCGAGAAGCAACTCCTCTCGGCTGGCCACACGGTCACCCTGGAGAGTGGCGCAGGCGACAGCTCCGGCTTTTCGGACGAGACGTTCGTCGCCGCCGGCGCGAAGATCGGCGGCGATGCGGCCGGGGTTTGGAACAACTCCGACATGGTCATCAAGGTCAAGGAGCCGCTCCCGGCGGAGTTCGGCTACTTCCGCGAAGGCCTGATCCTGTACACGTACCTGCACCTGGCCGCGTTCTCCGAGCTCACCTCCGAGCTGCTCAAGAACAAGGTCACCGGCGTCGCGTACGAGACGATCACCGCCAACAACGGATCGCTGCCCCTGCTGCGACCGATGAGCGAGATCGCGGGCCGGATGGCCTCGCAAGTTGGCGCGGCGTGTTTGGAGCGCTCTGGCGGCGGCAAGGGCCTGCTGCTGGGCGGAATCCCCGGCACCCGTCGGGCTCAAGTCGTCATCCTCGGGGGCGGAATCGTGGGCACGGCCGCGGCTCGCATTGCCATTGGCCTGGGCGCTCGGGTCACCATGCTCGACGTCAACGCCGACCGGATGCACTACCTCGAGGACGTGTTCGGCAACGCGATCGAGACGCTGTACTCCAACACCGACACCATCGAGCGACACTGCCGGATCGCCGATTTGGTGATCGGTGCGGTGCTCCTGCCCGGCGCCGCAGCGCCCAAGCTGGTCACCCGCGAGCACCTCAAGACGATGGAAGAGGGCTCCGTCATCGTCGATGTTGCGGTGGACCAGGGCGGGTGCATCGAGACCTGCCGGCCCACGACGCACGACAAGCCGACCTTCGTGGAAGAGGGCGTCGTTCACTACTGCGTCGCGAACATGCCCGGCGCGGTTCCGCAGACGGCCACCATCGCGCTCACCAACGCGACCATTCCGCACGCGCTCGCGATCGCCAACCACGGCCTTGCCGCGGCCGCCAAGGCCAACGTGCACCTGGGGCGGGGCATCAACACGCTCGCCGGCGTCACGGTGTGCAAGCCCGTCGCGCAGGCGCACGGGCTCGAGTACGTGCCCCTCGAGACCGCGCTCTAGGCCGGACCGTCTAGCGCTGCCCGGTGTAGACCCACAACAGCCCCTGTCGGCGGTGGGTTTGCCCGGCTTTTTGCTGGAGCCTGGCGATCTGCTTCCGGTCGGCGGGGAACGGTTGCGCGATCAGGAGAAACTCGTCCAGCGCCACGGCGTAGGTGTTTCCATCGTAGGCGTCGACGGCGTTGGCGAACTGACTCCCGCTCCGCTCGTAGACGGTATGGCCGGCGGCCACCGAGTGGCCCATCGATTCGTGGGATTCGAGGAACTGTTGCCGGGTGACCCCGCGGTAGAGGTTTCCGCGGTCATCGGTGTAGGTCGAGGACAGCAAGAGATCGTACGCGACGTCGCCCTGAAGGCAGTTGATCCGGCGACCTCGCTCCTGAGCGAGCGCGACCCGCCGCTGGGCCGCCGCGGCAGGCAGTTGGGTCAGCATGCTGAGCACGCACTCGTCGCCGGTCCCAGCAATCTTCCGCTTGTCGTATCGGGCGTAGTCGTACCGGTGATAGGTCTTGAGCAGCTGCTGCGGCTGGGTCGGGTAGAGCAGGGGCTCGCCGCCCTTGAACGGGATCTCCTGCAGTCGGCTCATCGGCCACTCTTCGTCTGCGTAGCCCTTCGCTTTCCAGTGGCCCAGAGCCTGCGGGTTGGAGAACTCGATCGGCATGTCGTAGAAGAACGTACATTCTAGTGACAGTCATGTCGATTTGCGGATGCGGCGCACCCCTGTGGCGTTGCTGTTGACGGGCTGCGACGGTGCATCCGGGTTTTTTTGGTACATGCGATTCGAAACCTGCTGGCCCGGCCGGGGGTCTGAGGCCCAGCGCGCGGCGAATCCGCGCGCGCATCGGACAATGACCCCCAGCCAGCCACCGCGCGTGCTAGCTCCTCGTTCCATGCACAACGCGTTGCGCATTCTGGCCGTCGCCATGCTGGTGGCCACTGCGTGTGATCGCGCCCGAGCGGACTCGGACGGATCCACGGAGGAAGAGGTCGAGCAGAAGACCCCGATCGTCTCCCAGCCGGTGACGCGGGGCAGCATCGAGCAGGCTCTGACCGCGGCCAGCACGATCGAGGCCGAGCGCACGGTCACGGTGCATGCCGAGTCCACCGGGCGGCTGATCAGCTTCGAGCTCGAGGAAGGCGATGTGCTCAAAGCCGGCGCTTCGGTGGCCCGGATCAAGTACGACAGCCAGGCTGCCACGCTCGATCGCGCGAAGACGTCGCAAGAGAAGGCGAAGCGCGACCTCGAGATCGTGCAGCGCCTGCACCGAGAAGGACACGCCTCGGACGACGAGCTGGCGACGGCGGAGCTCGCGGTCAAGACCGCCTCGCTCGACGTCGGCGACAGCAAGCGGAACATCCGCAACACCCGGGTCACCGCGCCCTTCGGCGGGACGGTCACCGAGCGCTTCGTCACCAAGGGGTCCTTCGTGAGCGCGGGGGCACAGCTGATCACGATCACCGACTTCGAGACGCTCGTGGCGATGGTGTACGTGCCCGAGCGCGAGCTCGACAGAATCGCGGTCGGTCAGCCGGCGCTCGTCCAGGGCAAGGCGGCCCGCAGCCGGCAAGGCCAGGGGACCATCAAGCGCATCGCGCCGGTCGTCGATGCCACCACCGGCACGGTGAAGGTCACCGTCGGGCTGCCCGGCGAACTCGCGGGCGGCGACAAAGGATTCTTGCCGGGCATGTATGCGGAGGTTCGGCTCACCACCGAGCGCAAGGACGACGTGCTGCTCGTCTCCAAGCGAGCGCTCGTTCGCGAAGACGACGCGGTGTACGTGTTCGTGGTCCAGGCCGACGACTCGGCCAAACGAGTCAAGGTCGAGCTGGGCCTCGAGGACGCCGAGCGGGCAGAGGTCCTCTCCGGTCTTGCGCTCAGCGACGAGGTCGTCGTCTCCGGGCAGGCCGGTCTCAGTGACGGAGGCAGAGTTGCCCGCGTGGATGCCTCTGGGCAACCGCTCGAGAGCGCCGGGTCGGAGGCGCCGTGAGCGAGGTTGCCCCCGGCGACGTTGCGCCCCGGTCGGTGCCGCCTCCGGGGTCGGGGCAAGGGCCCAACCCCGAGGTTCAGCGGCTGATGCAGCGCTTCGCCTTCACCGCGAGTCGCCCGGTCGCCGTCGCGATGGTGTTTCTGGCGGTGCTGGTGTTCGGAGCCTTCAGCGCGCAGATGCTTCCGCTGTCGCTGATGCCGGACATCTCGTATCCCAAGCTCACCGTCCGCACCGACTATGACGGCGCAGCCCCGGCCGAGGTCGAGAACAACGTCTCGCGTCCTCTCGAAGAGGTGCTCGGTGTCGTCACCGGCGTCACGCGCATCGAGAGCGTGTCGCGGGCCGGCTACAGCGACGTGGTCTTGGAGTTCGGTTGGGGCACCGAGATGGACGACGCCAACCAGGATGTCCTCGAAATCCTGGATCAGATCACCCCGTCGTTGCCCGACGGCGTCGATCAGCCGCTCATCCTTCGCTACGATCCCACCCTCGACCCGGTGCTCACGCTCAGCCTCGAAGGCGTGGGCGATCGCTACGTGGGGGAGGGGGGCTTGGGCCGACTGCGCAGAGTCGCGGATCAAGAGGTTCGGCGCCTCCTGGAGCCGGTCGAGGGCGTGGCCGCGGTTCGCATCAAGGGCGGGCTCGAGGAGCAGATCTCGGTCGAACTCAATGAGGGGCAGCTTCGCCGAACCGGCGTGGGCATCGACACGGTGCTCTCGCGCTTGTCCGCCGAGAACATCAACCTCGCCGGGGGCCAGCTGGAGGACGGACGCACGCGCTACCTGGTGCGGACGGTCAACGAGTTCCGCGATCTGAGCGACATCGGGGAGATCGTCATTGCGCGCCAAGGAGACCGCGACGTGCGGCTGCGCGACCTGGCAACCGTCGCCGAGGGGCACAAGGACCGCGAAGTCATCACCCGGGTCGATGGCAACGAGGCGGTCGAGGTCGAGGTCTATAAGGAGGCCGACGCCAACATCGTCGACATGGCCGCGCGGGTCCGCGAGCGCATCGAAGAGCGCCTCGCTCCCCGCCTCGAGCAGCAGCACGAGGCGTCCATCGCCGTCTCCTCGGATCGCTCTACGTTCATCGAGTCGAGCATCGACGAGGTCCGAAACACCGCCCTGTTCGGCGGGTTGTTGGCCGTCGGGGTGCTGTTCTTCTTCCTTCGCGACCTCCGCAGTACGGCCATCGTCGCGGTCTCGATTCCGGTCTCCATTCTCATCACGTTCGCACCCCTGTCGCTGGCGGGGGTGTCGCTCAACATCATGTCGTTGGGCGGTTTGGCGCTGGGCATCGGGATGTTGGTCGACAACTCGATCGTCGTGCTCGAGTCAATTCACCGCTGCCGACAGGAGGGCGACGAGCTCGTTCCCGCCACGCTGCGCGGTGTCTCCGAGGTTGGCGGCGCCGTGTTTGCGGCCACACTGACTTCGATCGCGGTGTTCTTCCCG
>CAYGTG010000753.1:0-4574 GCA_964352485.1 uncultured Nannocystaceae bacterium
GGTCGCTGCAATCGGACCCGAGGACGACTTGGGTCTCGCTTCTTTCAGGGCTAGGGCGACGCCAAGAGGGAACCATCCATGAGTGACCAGCAGCTGCGCGAGCACCTCGCCGAATTCGAGAAAAAAGCCTGGTGGGGGCATCTACACAACGCCTCTCGAGCCGCCCAAGACCTCGGCGACTGGGACCAGGCGGAGGTGCTGCAACGGCGGGCGTGGAACATGGAGCACACCGAACAGGCGGGCTACCGCTGGCAGCTGCTGCTCCGTACCCGCGGCAAGGTAGAGGCGGCGATCGTCTTCCTGCGGGACATGCTGAAGCGCTTCGGTGACGACAAGGCCGCCCCTCACTATGGACTCATGATGGCGCTGAGTTCCGTCGGCGAGCACGCTGCCGCGGTAGAGCATGGCCGAAGAGCACTGGCGCTCGACCCCAAGACGTACGCGCCGGCCATCTCGGCGGTTTGGTGGGCGCGTGCCAAGGAGCTCGCGGCCGTCGGCGAGCATGCACGACGCGTCTCGCTGATGGACGAGTCCCTCGCCGCTGCGCCGGACGATCTGAACACCGTCTTGCGGGTGGCAAACTACAGCTACTACCAGTGCCGCGACTTCCAGAGGGCCGAGACGCTCTACCAACAGGCGCTTGTTCTTGCGCCGGGCAACCACCTCGTGATGTGCAACCTGGCCGGACTGCTCCGAGAGCGAGGCGACTATGATCGTGCCGTACCGATGCTCGTGGAGTGCTTCGAGTCGCATCCGACCAACGGGTTCTTCCTTGGAGCGTGTGTAGGCGAGACCAATGTCGTCTTCGCGACTCGTTCGCCTCTGATACGGGTTCAACAGAGCGCAAAGTATCTGCAGCAGCAAGACGCCCGGCCCCACATCCCCCTGGCGAACGTCGTGTTCGATGTCCACTATGGGGCCCGGTTTCACGACGCCATCGAACATCCGCACACTCGGGCAAAACGCGATCGGCATGTACATGCCAGGTGTAGGCAGGGGGCAAGACTGATGATGTCGCCGGCAGAAAAGACGCCCGTTGCACGTGCCTCGCCGAGGTGCTGGGGCACCCCGAGCGCGTGTTCCGCGTCTCGGCGTACGAGGCCGTCGGCTCGAACCCCTGGGAGTCTCACCGGTGGCTGCCGACTCTGATGGGGCCAGCGAACTCCAATCTGCCCTTGCCCCGCGTGGGGTGGCGGTCGATGATCTCGGGGTGTCGCCGAAGGGGGTCGTAACGCGGCGGAACTGCCTGGAGGGGCTGGGTGCGCTTGGGGCCGGATCCCTGCTCGGGGCTTGCCCCGCCCCGGAACCGATTGGCCAAGCTACAGCGGCCGAGCCGCCCGCAGCGTCGCCGGTGCCCGCGGATCCAGGACCCAAACCGGACGAGGCGGCGCGCCCGATCGCAAAGCCCCGCCGCCCGCACGTCCTGTTTCTTTCGATCGACGACCTGAACGATTGGGTCGGCGTGTTGGGTGGGCACCCGCAGGGACGGACGCCCAACATCGATGCCCTCGCCGGCACGGGGATGTTGTTCGCCAATGCACACTGCTCCGCGCCTTCGTGCAATGGCTCGCGAACGGCGACGCTTACCGGGCTGGCGCCGTCGAGCACGGGTGTGTACGGCAACGCTCACCCGTGGCGACAGCATCTGCCGGATGCTGTCACGCTGCCAGAGTACTTTCGCCGCAACGGGTACCGATCCTTGGGCGCCGGGAAGCTGTTTCACGGACCGTTCCCGGACGCGCGCGGGTGGGACGAGTTTTACCCTTCGCTGTGCCGACAAAAGCCGGAGCGTCGCAAGGGCGCGGCCAAGCCCAAGCGCGCCAAGGGGGGCGCCAAGTTCGGCACGCTCGCATGGGGCCCGCTCGAAGGCTCCGATTCGGACATGGCCGACGCCCAAACCGTGGACTGGGTCATCGATCATCTTCCCACAGCGGACGACCCACCGACCTTCCTCGCGTGCGGGCTGTACCGTCCGCACCTGCCGTGGCGCGTCCCTCAAAAGTGGTTCGACCTCTTCCCGCTGGACAAGATCCAACTCCCCGACATCCAGGCGGACGACCGCGACGATATCCCACCCAGCGTGATCAAGCGGCTGGTCCTCGACAATGACCACAAGCGGATCCTCGCCGCCGGCCAGTGGAAGGCCGCGGTTCAGGCCTACCTCGCCACGTCGGCGTTCGCAGACGCGATGGTCGGTCGTCTGCTCACAGCGCTGCGCGAGAGCGCGGCGGCGAAGGACACCATCGTCGTGCTCTGGTCCGACCACGGCTGGCACCTCGGCGAGAAGCTCAAGTGGCGTAAGTTCACGTTGTGGGAGGAGGCAACTCGGGTCCCGCTGATCGTTGCGGGCCCCGGTGTGCCGAACCCTGGGGTGTGCCATCGCCCGGTGAGCCTGCTTGATGTTTATCCGACGTTGATCGAGCTCTGCGCGCTCCCGCCACGGCCGGACCTCG
This sequence comes from uncultured Nannocystaceae bacterium, assembly GCA_964352485.1. GTDB lineage: Bacteria > Myxococcota_A > Polyangia > Nannocystales > Nannocystaceae > CAJXVA01. The sequence goes on from CAYGTG010000753.1 coordinate 2,454, forward strand.
AGGGCCAGAGTTTTGCCAATCTGCTGACGCACCCCAAGGCAGGGGGAAAGCGCGGTGCGATCACCACGTGGGGGCGGGGCAACCACAGTGTTCGCACCCAGTCCTGGCGCTACACCCGCTACCGCGATGGCGCGCAGGAGCTGTACGACCACAAAGCGGACCCGAACGAATGGGCGAACCTCGCCACTGAACCAAAGCACGCGGAACTCGTCACGAGGCTCGCGGCGCGTCTACCCCAAAAGAGCGCCCGCGGTGCGCCCCGTCGCAAGTCATACACGAAGGAGCAACTCGACTGCGATCCAAGCATCGAGTACGAGGACGGCGAGGACGGATGAAGAAAAACACGTGATCACGTTCGGAGGTTCGCGTACTACCCCTGCAGTGGGTCGCCGAACACTCATTCGGATCCTGGAACCGCGGCTACAGCGCCGCAGGTGGGAGCCGCCGAGACGAACTCACAAGACGATATGAGCACAGCCATGCACAGCCACTTCTACGGACTCGCACTGTCCCTATGCTTCGGCCTGACGTCACTCGCGTGTGATGTCGATGAGAGCGACGACATGGGTGCAGCCACCCTGGGTGAAACCTCGAGCAGTCCGGAGACGGGCGACGGTGAGTCGGAAGGGGAGGTCGTCGCCGAGTTGACCCTCGGCGGCGAGAGCTTCGTCTTCGATTCGGGGCCGACATACCGGATCATCGAAGAAGGCGGAGATCGTACTCATTCTCTCATCGTGAGCACGGAGAGCGGTGACCGCACCCTCATCGTCACTCTCCAGAGGACGGGAGCCTTGACGCCATCTTCTCTGCAGACCGAACTCGACGTTCGGATCACCATCCCGCCCGATGGGGTCAACGCAGCGCTCGCCTACAGCAGTTTCACCGACAATCCGAACATCTCGGAGACGACGACGCTCACGATTACGGAAACCGATGGTGATCGCTACACCGGAACCATCGAGGGGACATTGGTCGCCGAGCAGGGAAGCACCGAGCTCGAGGACCGCGAGCGCTTGAGCATCAGTGGCAGCATCGCCACGCCGGCGCCGCTCTAACAGCACAAGAGCGCGCTTTGGGCGGCGTTAGCAGGGGAAATTGACGGTTCGATAGATCGTATCCGTGACGGCTGGACTCCCCGCCTTTGATGGGTCTTCACAGGGCGGAGCGCTGAGTTGGTCCCCGTGGATGCAGAACGATGCAACGACAGCACGGCCGAGACGCGCTTCGCGTCGTCCGAGAATCGTGAGGTGCGGAACTCGATCGCGACCTTCGAGAGCCGAACCGATGTCGTGAGTTCGGGTTCGGGAGGCGGCGCTTCGGTGGGGTGCGGTTTCGAAGGAGCGACTTCGCATCGACATCTCCGTCTGCTCCCGCTGCTGCGGGCCGATGCGACTCACTCGGGCCATCACCACACCCGAGGAGATTGCCGCCGAGCTCCGCGGTGCTCGGCCTCCGCCGCGCGCCGCTGCTGTCGGACAACTCCTGCTCTTCTCGGCACCCACCGCTGCCCCCTGAGTCTTTGTTTACGAGCGCTTCGCACCGCGCTCGTCGCGGCGTGCCTGGGAGTTGCATGGGGCCCGGCCTCGGTCCCTGTCGCGGCGTGTTTTGCCCTGAAATGGCTCCGCTCTCACCGGCTCTCCTTCGCTCGACATCCGCCTTCTGCTCCTCGGCGCTCGTTCCGCACTCTTCCTGCCCCCGTGCTACTCCTCAATCCCCGCGTTTTCCCACTTCATTTCACTTAAACGCTACCGCGCGATCCCTGCTACCACCGAGATGTCCGCGGTCGCGGAGGCCGTGGCCGTGGCCGTGCGTGACCGAGACGATGTGTGAGGAGTCGGGCAAGGAGCTGTGCACGAAGCTGTGTGAGGGCGGGTGTTGCCCGTCCGCTTCGTGAGGGCTTGTCGCGACCCCAGGTTGGTTTCCTTGCAACCACAGCCGTGTTGTGTCGTCATTCGAGCATGTCACGTCTTGCGCTTGGGTGGCTCGGCTCTGTGTCCCTTCTCCTGGCGGCTTGTGGCTCGGGGGAAACCGAAGCCGAAGAAGGCGTCGACTCCTCGACTGGTGCCGGGACTGGGGAGGAGACGCGAGGCTCGACCGAGGACAGCGAGTCCACCTCGCCGG
>CAYGTG010000754.1:0-4573 GCA_964352485.1 uncultured Nannocystaceae bacterium
CAAGCTCTTCGAGTCCCGCGAAACACTCGCCGAGGCCGACTTCTCGGCGATGGCCGAAGAGCTGGGCCTGGACGTCGGGCAGTTCGAGGCCGATCTGCAGGACGCGGCGATCGAGCAGCGGGTCCAGGCAGACGTCGAGATGGCCCGAGACCTCGGCGTCCGGTCCACACCGGCCACGTTCGTCAACGGTCACTACGTGCGAGGCGCTGTTCCGCTCAAGACGCTCCGCCAGGCAGTGGCGGCGCAGCGTCCGATGGCGCAGGCGCTCGTGGACGCAGGGACGCCGATGGTGGGCGTCTACGAGGCCCTCATGGCCGAAGCCGCCATTGTGGAGCAATGAGCTCGGAGTCTGCTACCGTCCGAGGCGTGAGCGAGGCGAAGCCCCAAGCCCGGACCGGTCCCGACGCGTTTGGGATGCTCGTCTACGTGCTGTACATCGGCGTTGGGGGTCTCTTGGTGTTCATGTTTGCGTGGTCCTTGCGCGGTGCGGTCGAGACACAAAACGCGTCGATCTGCGGCGCACTGACGCCCGAGTTTCGATCGCGCGTGACCGCCACCGTGACTCGAGGCGGGAGCCCGGTCCCCGAGGCAAGCTTCAACCCGGACGCCAAAGGCAAAGGGATGGGAACCAAGACCGAGTCCGGCCAGGTCTCGCTGCTGCTCCCCCACGGTCGCCAGGAACTCGTCGTGGCTGCTCCTGGTGGAGAGCCGGTGGTGTTCTCGCTCGATCTGCCCGGAAGCGAGGACCTCTCGGTGACCTTCGACCTGGACACCGGCGCCGCGACCATCGACACGCGCGAGCCGTTCATGGCTCCGGAGTTCACCGCTCAGGACCTCGAGGGCAACGAAGTCTCGCTGTCGGACTTTCGTGGCAAGCTCGTCATCGTCAACTTTTGGGCGACGTGGTGTGAACCCTGCATCACGGAGTGGCCCCAGTTCGACCAGCTCGCCCAGCGGCTCGGTGACCGCGACGATGTCGTCATCTTGGCGGTGAGCATCGACGAGAAGCGCGAGGATGTGGCCCCATTCCTCGAGCGAATGTCGCTGGAGAACACGGGCGTGAAGGTGCTCTGGGACCCTTCAACCTCGATCAACCAGGCCTACGGCAGCGACAAAATTCCCGACTCGTTCTTCGTCGACGAGAGCGGAAAGCTCTCCACCGCGTTCGTGAACGTGCGCAGGTGGGGCAACCCCGAGGCGTATCACTGCGTCGACGGTACGGTCGGCCTCGGCTTGTGACGCTGGGCCTGGCCCGAGGCACTCTGCCGCTCAGCCCGGCTCGGCCAGCCAGGCGAGCAGCTGTGCCGGCAGCGTGGGCGGTGCTTCGCGTGACAGCTCGGGCGCGGGCAGTCCTACGTGTCCTCCACGCTCGAGCATGACCGTGCGCAGCGAGTCGCCGGCGATGGCGAGCGAAGGCAATACCGCGGGCCCGGGCACCATCGGATCGAAGGGCGAACCCACGTAGAGCGCTGGGCAGGCGAGGTCGCGCAGGTGCGGGCCCACGCTCATGCTGCGGTGATAGTCGGCCACGTCCGCGAATCCGAAGCGCGGCACGACGACCGTTTGGTCCCAGTCGCGAATCGTTCGAACGGCTTCGACGGTCTGACGCGGGGAGGGGACCCGGGGACCGCTGCCGTGGCGCTCAGCGACGGCGCGGTACGAGGCCTTGAGCCCGCCCAGCACGTGGTGGCGGTAGAGGAACGCGCGTCGCCGGTCGATCGCCTGGCACGAGGCCGCGAGGTCGAGCGGGGCGCTGACGGCAACGACCGCCGCGAGCCTGTCGATCGGCTCCAAAGCGAGGCGGAGCGTCGCGTGCCCACCGAGGGACACGCCCACGACGTAGAGGGTCTCATGCTGTGCGAGCGCGGGGCTCTGCAGCGCGGCACGGAGGTCCCCCGCGAGGCCTGCGTGATAGACGTCTTCGCCGTCTCCATCGGCGCCGCGCAGGTCGATGCGTAGGCTCGACCAACCTCGATCCGCGGCGGCCCGCGCAAGGCCGCGGCAGTATCCGCTGTTGGACGAGCCCCCGAGCCCGTGCACGATCAGCACCGCCTCTCGCAGGGCTGGGGATGGTGCGTAGCGACCCGTCACGCGGACCTCTTCGCCCGTCGTGCACCGGACCGCGTGGGCCCATGGCTCAGACGCGGGGACCTCCACGGGCTGTAGCCGGTGGCGAGCGTCTGCGAAGACTGTCCAAGCATGTCCTCCCAGGACACCCGCAGCGTGACGGAACATGGCTACTCGATGACCGCGTTGCCGGCTTGGTCGGATGTGTACCCACCGTCGACGAGGCCGTTGAGGTCGCAGTAGACCCACGTCTCGCCGGCATCGCCTGAAACGCGGGCCGCGTAGTCATAGGTGCCCGAGGCCTCGAACTGCAGCTCGCCCTGGTACTCGTCGTTGTCGGGCTGTCCGGCAGTGTTGCCGTTCCACCCACCGTTCCCCACACCCGAGACCCAGGTCCACCCGTCCACGGCAGGGTCGGAGGCGTCGGCGCCGTAGCCGAACTCGACCTGCAGCTGCGCGTCCAGATCGTTGCCGGGCGTCAGATCGGTGAGTCCCTCCACATAGACCCGGGCATAGGCCGTCGTGGTCGCCGCGGTGTCGGTCTCGATCGTCGCTGGGAACTGGAGGTTGCACCACTCGATGTCCCACGTCGCGCCGTCGGTGGTGCCATCGCCGGTCGAGCTCGAGCTGCCCGTGCTCCGCGAGGTGGAGCCGTCGGTCTCGGCGCCGGAATCGGCGCCGGAAGAGGAGGAGGCGCTGGCGGTCTCGCCGCCCGTCGACGCGTCGGTCCCGGAGGTGCTCGACGTCGAGGTGGCGGTCGTGGGGTCCGGCGTGGTGTCGGTCACGGATGTGACTGGGATCGTGGTCGCGACCTGGTCGGTCGTTGCCGTGTCGTCTTCCGTGGTGCCACTTCCGGCCGGATCGGTGTCATCGCCGCAGGCGGACAGCGCAATCACGCAGGTGAGCATGGTCAGGCAAGCCGAGGTCTTCATGAAGTCACCGTACCAGGAGCGATCGACAGCGCGCATAAGATGCGCCGTTCGTAGCATTGGGGGGCCCCAGAGGTCGGACGCGATTCACGAACGGCGCGGTAGCGGTTCACCAGAGGTCTTCGGCGGCCATGCGCTGACGGCTCAAACGCCTCCCAGGCGTGTCAGGCGCAACGTTGACCGCTTCTGCGGTTAGCGCTAGAACCCGCCCGTGCCAAGCGTGGAACCCGCAGAGCCCTCGGGGCTCAAGCTTCGCTGGGTGTTGGGTGGAATCGCCATCCTCGCCATCGCGATGGGGGTTGCTGGGTATGCGCAGCTGGTCCGAAGTCGCGATCACTTCGCCGCCACAACCATCGAGATGGATGCGATCGGCAAAACCGTGGACACCGAGGGCTGCATCACCGCGGTCCTCGATTGGCACGCGAGCTGTGAGGCCAACAAGCCGTTGTGTGACAACGGCGTGCCCATGATCATGACCCACTGCCTCCTCGGCCGCGACCGCACCAGCACCTGCGAGTCCGTCGACCTTTCGTCGGCGAAGGCGAAGTGGGTGTTCGACCAATGTCAGGAGCGAGGGACCCCTTGCTCCAATCGCAAAACTTGCGCGTGTGCCAGCGCATACCGAGCCATCGACAGTTTCTGCCGGCACGGGCAAGAAGGAGTCGCTCTGTGAAGTCTCGAAGCCACGCCGCCGACCTCATCGCGCTCACCAAGCCATCGATCACCCGGATGTGCTTGATGATGGCCGGCGGAGGCATGGCCTTCGCGCCGGGTTCGGTCGACTGGACGACCGGCGTCTCCACGTTCGTGGGCGTCGGCCTCGCCGTCGGTGGCGCGAACGCGTTCAACATGTGGTGGGAGCGCAACACCGATGGCCTGATGTCGCGAACGAAGCGGCGCCCGCTGCCATCGGGCCGATTGTCCGCGGCGACGGCATTCAAGTTTGCCGCCGGGCTCAGCCTCGCCTCGCTGCTCGTGCTGGCGCTGGGCGCCAACGTGCTCACCGCAGTCCTCGCCGGGCTCGCGATCTTCAGCTACGTCGCGGTCTACACGCCGCTCAAATACAAGACGCCCTCGGCCCTCATCATCGGGGCGATCCCGGGCGCAGCGCCGCCGCTGCTGGGGTGGACCGCCGTCACAGGCAGCATCGATCCTCCCGCGATCGTGCTGTTCGCGATCTTGCTGGTCTGGCAACTCCCGCACTTCATCGCGATCTCGATCTATCGCAAGCAGGAGTACGCGCGGGCCGGCATCAAGGTCGTCCCGCTGGTCCGGGGCGAGCCGATCGCCAAGATTCAGGCGGTGGCATGGGCCCTCGTGCTCGTGCCTCTGTCCCTCCTGCTCGTTCCCATCGGTGGGGCAGGGATGATCTACTTCCTCAGCGCCGCGCTGCTCGGCGCCGCGTTCTTGGGTTGGAGCTTCACCGGCCTCGACAATGGCGCCGGCGTCCGCTGGGCTCGCAACTACTTCCTCGTCTCTTTGGTGTACCTGCCGGCGCTCACGCTGGCGCTGGTCGCCGACGTGTTCCTCTAGCGCCGCCGCTCAGGCCGTCTTCGCCCCCGAGAACCCCCCATGGC
>CAYGTG010000755.1:0-4555 GCA_964352485.1 uncultured Nannocystaceae bacterium
CGACCCCCTGGTCCGCCAGTACGCGGCCACGCTCGTCTCAGACAACGCCGAGTCCGCGCTGGCCCGGCAGTTCCTCGAGGCCGAGCTCGCCCAAGCCGAGGACTCTGACTACCGCCGCATGCTCCGCAAGAAGCTCCGGGACATCGGTGCCGGCGCATCGGTCGAGACGGTCGAGCGCATCCGAGAGGCGTTTGCCGCCGAGCAAGCGGCCCAGGCCGAGTACCTCCCCGATACGGTCTTCACGCTCGTTCGGGACCCGTCGGCCAGGGCCGATCCCATCGAGGAGTAGACCCGGCGCCCGTCCAAGCCCGCGGCGCCCTCACCTCAGCCGCCGCGGATGACCTTGGATTCGCCGTCGGCCACGTCGACAAACTTGGTGACCCGCTTCCCGTTGGGCCACTGGAACACGACCTTGTGGCGGCCTGGGGTGACCATCACCTTGTGCAGCGGCGTCGTGCCCTTGGGCTCCCCGTCGACAAACACCTTGGCCGGCGCAACGCCCCCGAGGGTTCCGACCCGCAGCAAGGAGGTCTTGGCTAAGCTCTTCTTTGGGGCCGGCTTGGAATCGTTGCGCGGCCTCGGCGAGGTCTTCCGCGGCGGCTTCGGCTTGGTCGCGGGCGTCGCCGCGGGCGTCGTCGCGGGCGTTGGCGCGGGTGTGGGGGGTCGTCCAGCGTCCGCAATCGACGCATCTCGGGAGAGCGTGATCGAGACCTTCTCCGTATCGGATCCCCCGAACGTGAGTTCTTGGCGCCGGCTCTTGTAGCCAGCCAGCACAGCCTCGACCTCGTACTTCGAGCCCGGCACCCGGGTGAGCTTGTACTCACTGCCGCCGGCCCCCATCGCGGTGGCCTTGCCATCGGTGAGCAGGTTGACCGCGGCCCCCTTGGGATCGGTTTCGAGCACCAGGGTCACGTCGCGGTGCTGAAGCGCGAACTGCATCATCAGCGAGGACTCGGAGAGGACGAACTCCTTCTCGAGCGGCATGTAGCCGTCTTTCTTGACCAGGAGCTTGTGCTTGCCGACGCCAATGCCCTGCACGATGAAGGGGGACTCGCCTTCTTGCGGCTTGTTGTCGACGAAGACCTTGGCATCCGGCGGGGTCACAGCAAGCGTCACACCGCCACCTTCGGCTGCAGGCAGGGGATCGTCTGCGGTCTTACTCGGGGTCTGCACGCCGCCACCGGAGGCACTGCTGGCAGCGACCTCGGTCACGTCGTCTCGGTTCAGCACCAAGTACGCCCCAAAGCCTGCGATCAGCAGCACGATGACCGCGACCAAGATTCCAATGATCGCACCGGTGTTGCCCTTGTTGGCCGGGCGCTCATCGTAGTCGACCGTCGCCGGTACGATCTCCGGACGGGGAGCCATCCCCGGATGCATGATGGGCGCTGCAGGCATGCTGGCAGCCGCGTGGGGCATCGCCATCGGAGCGTGTGCCGCAGGAGCGGGCGCTTGCGGCTGCGGCTGCGGCTGGGCCTGCGGCTGCATGGGCACGGACATCGGTGCCGGCATCGTGAGCGCCGGGGAGGCGGCCGAGGGCGGCACCACCGTGACCGAAGCCCGTGGCTGCGCAGGACCGTCGTCCAAGGCGACCGGGACCGCCGCGATCGCACCGCCCACCACGGGCTCATCTCGGTTGTCTCCAGGCGTCGAAACGCGGTTTGCCCCGCCAGCGGCACTGGCTCCGGCCCCCGCAGCGCCGGGCATGTCGGCCTCGTCTTCGAAGAGCCGGGTCTCCAACTCATCGTCGTCCCAATCGAATTCGACGTCCGAGGTTTCGACAGCCGCGTAGCTCGACGTCGAGGAGGGCTTAGGACGGGGGCGTGACAGCGGCGCGGCGGATGGGCGCTGCATACCTCCATCGACAGGAATCGTGAGGGCTTCGTCCTTGCGACGCGCACCGGGAGGAGGCGGGAGGCTGGCCCGGTTGGGCCCTTGCGCCATGGTCTTGCGCTTGACCTTGCGGTTCGGCAGCGGCGGGCCGATGGGAACCGATTGATGCGCTGCGGTCGGGGGTGAAGGTGCCCGTGGTGCCTTCGCAGCCGCGGCACCACCGGTCCGCGGACGAGCGCCATGGGGCGGCGGCGGCGGCGGCTTCCGGCCTCCGCTTGGGGGAGGCGGAGGCGGCTTGCTGCCGCCGGGCATCATCATCGTTTTTCGCTGACGCCTTGGACCGGGCGTACCGGACTCCGCCTGGTCTCCGGTCGGTATTTCGAACATCTCCGGGCGAAGGGAGGCCTGTGCCTTGTCCTTCTCCTTTTCGAGTTCGATCTCCCGCGCGTATTGGACCCGCATCCAGCCGGCCAGGTCCTTGCGGCTGTAGAACATGCCCTGCGCGAACATGAACGCCTGCAACTCGTCGTGGAGCTCGATCGAAGACTGGTACCGAGTCTCCGGCTCGCGCGCGAGCGCCTTGTACATGATGTTCTCGAGCGGCTTGGGAATTTCGGGGTTGAGCGAGGTGGGTCGCGGAACCTCGACCGCGCGCACCTTCTCGAGCGTGGCGAAGTCGGTTTCAGCCTGAAACAGGCGGGTGCCGGTGAGGGTCTCGAACAACACCACGCCGACGGAGAACACGTCGCTGCGCCGATCGAGCGGCATCCCGCGAACCTGCTCCGGCGACATGTAGCCGAACTTGCCCTTGAGGATTCCGGCCTGGGTCCGAGACGCACGTCCTGCGGCTTTGGCCACCCCGAAGTCGATCAGCTTCACCTCTCCCTCGTACGAAACGAGGATGTTGGGCGGCGAGACGTCGCGGTGGATGATGCTCAGCGGCCGCTGGTACTTGTCCTTCTTGTTGTGCGCGTAATCCAGGCCCTCGCAGATCTTCATGATCACGTAGCAGACCTGCGGCACAGGCATCGGCTTGCCCGCTTGCTGTCCCTTCTGGAAGATGGCGCGAAGGTCTCGGCCCGCGATGTACTCGAGTGCGATGTAGAACGACTCGTTCTCGTTCCCGAGGTTGTAGATCTGCGCGATGTTGCCGTGGGCCAGCTGGACGGCGATCTTCGCCTCGTCCTTGAACATCGCGATGAACTCGTCGTCCTCGGCGACGTGCGGAAGGATGCGCTTGACCGCCACGGTCCGCTCGAAGCCATCGACCCCGTACTCCTTGGCCTTGTACACCTCGGCCATTCCGCCCACGCTGACCCGCTCGAGCAGCAGATAGGGTCCGTACTTGCAGGGCAGTTTCAACGCGGGTCACTCCAGAGGGGAAGGTGGCAAGAACAAGCGGAGAACGCGCACAAGTGCGTCCCCTGCTCTGGGTCGGCATTATAACCACAGCTACGTCCGTTTCGCAGACTTGACCGACATCGGTGTGCGGCCGCTCCGCCCACCATCTCCATCAACCTTACGCACGAGAGTCATGCAACGATCGACGGCCGTGGTCGATGGTAAGATCGTGGAGAACCCGTATGACCCCTGGCGACGACGAGCTTGAACTGGGTATTGGGGCGATCGAGCGCAACGCACCGGCCGCCGCTGCGGATGCGGCCGATGCGACCGAGGGTCTCGAGGATGTCGAGGCCGTTGGCTCCGCGGCGGAGATCGCTGCCACAACAGCCGTAGACGCACCTGCGGCTCCCCTGGGCATCGATGAGATCTCAGCCGGCCTGGCGGCGGGATCGCTCTCCCCCGCCGAGGCGCAGTCGATGCTGATCGACCGCGTCGTCGCCGCACAGCTTCCAGAAGGCGCCAGCCCCGCTCTCGTTCAGAGCGTCCACAACGAGGTCGCTGCGGCGCTCGCAAACGACCCCCTTCTCGCCGCACTCCTCGATCCTCGCGGCTAGGCCGCCGCTCTTTTTAGGCGGATCGGCTTGGGCGGACCGGCTTAGGCGCAATAGCTTAGGCGGACCGCCGGACTTTGCGATCGGAGCCGTCAGCGCCGCCGGCACCACCCGCAAGGGCTCTGCGGACGATCGCAGGCATCTCGATCGCGCTGGTATCGAACCGGCGCAAGGCGTCGGCGAGCAGCGTGATTCGCTCCGAGGTGCGAAGGCGGCGATCGATGATGACCCGGTACTCGCCCTTCACTCGACACATGCCACCGGCACCACTGACGAGCCCAGTCATCGGCTCGTAGCTGACGCGAACCCCCAGCGTTTCGGCAACGCTCTCAAGTTCGCGGAGTTGTTCGGTGACCTTCATCGGAGAACCTGTGCGAGGGCAAGATGCACGATGACCGTCTCATCGCACAAGGCCGCAAACGTCTCGTGCCGCCGTTTAGACGGCGCAAAAGCGATGGAATCGGCGGGTTCGATCCCGCCTCTCGAAGCGATCACGGAGCGATCACCCCTGCGGGCGGGCTCCGATGGGCACCGTGAAATGAATCGAGGTACCCACGCCGAGCTCGCTGTCGACCCAGACATCTCCGCCATGCGCCGAGACGAGGTTCTTGACGATGGACAGGCCCAAACCGGCCCCTCCATGCTCTCGGGTCGGACTGGCATCCACTTGGTAGAACGCCTCGAAGATCTTCGGGAGCTCGTCTGCCGGGATCCCGACGCCCTCGTCCGAGACCGTCAGGCGGCCCGCATCGTCCGCCTCTTCGCCA
>CAYGTG010000756.1:0-4552 GCA_964352485.1 uncultured Nannocystaceae bacterium
GGCGTGCTCGGTGCCGTGTTTGGCCTGGTGCGGATCATGAGCATGGTCAACAACCCGGACCAGCTCGGCAGCGGAATCGCGCTTGCCTTCGTCGCGACCATCTATGGCCTCGGGCTCGCCAACTTCGTCCTTCTACCCCTTGCGGGTCGAATGGAGACTCGAGTCCAGGGACAGCTGGACGACATGGAACTGGTGATCGAAGGCGCATGCGCACTCGCGAGCCGCGATGAACCCAAGCTGGTCGAGCGAAAGCTCGCCTCGTTTGCCCGGACCCAAGGCATGCGGAATCGGGCGGTCTCATGATTCGGCGAGCCTCGCGTCGCACGGCGGTCGATGGTGGTGCGCAGCGGTGGACAGTGTCCTACTCGGACTTCGTTACGCTTCTGCTCGCTTTCTTCGCGGGTCTATATTCATTGGAGTTGCAGCGAGAGGCCACCGCGGCGCCGATCGTTCCCGAGGTAAAAGAGGAAGCACCGCCGCCTGCAGCGCCCCACGAAGAGCCACCGGGATGCGACGAGCCGATTGCGTTCTCGGGGCCGCCGATGCCGCAGCCCGAGCCGCCGCCGGTGGCCACCCCCGAGGAACTCATCCTCGACGAGGTGATCCGAGGGCTTGTGCGCGACCCCGCTTTGGAGGGCCGAATCCGAGTGAACCCAGAGTCGGAGGGCGTCCGTTTGAGCCTCGGCTCCTCGGTGTTGTTCGAGCCCGGGAAGGACCGGGTCCTCGACTCAGCGCAGGAGGCCGTCGCCAAGGTAGGTGCCGCTTTGGGCCGCCTCGAAGGGCAGATCACCGTCGAGGGACACACCGACAACACCGCGGTCGGCACTCGAGGCTTTCATTCGAACTGGGAGCTTTCTACGGCCCGTGCCACTGAAGTTCTCGAGCTACTGGTCGAACTACATGGTGTCGACCCGGTTCGACTCTCTGCCGCGGGCTACGGTCAATACCGTCCCGTTGCCACCAATCGCACCACGCAGGGTCGCGCCCTCAACCGACGCATTGACGTTGTCGTCTCCTCCCAGCGAAACACACCATGAGCAAGGACAAAGAGAAGGACAAGAAAGACGGCGCCGACGACGAAGCGGAAGGCCCGCCCAGCCCGTCTAAGCTTCCGATGCTGCTGGCGCTCGTCAACATCCTTGCCACTGGAGCGGTTGGATTTCTCGTCTTCTCCAGTGCTGGCGCGGCGGCACCCGAGCAAGAGGCGATCGATCCTTCCATCCCTCCGACCCCGGTTCCTCTCGATCCCTTCGTCGTCAACCTGAACGAGCCGAAGTCCAGCCGATACCTCAAGGCCACTATCGAGGTTGAAGTCCACGGAGAAGAGCGCGTGGCCTTGGTGGAGCAGAAGAAGCGCGCCATCCGGGCCGACCTGCTGCGCTACCTCTCCGGACTCACCGTGGAAGACACGACCGGTGAGGAAAAGAAGCTGAAAATCCGAGATGAGCTGATCGCACGGGTTGAGAAGCAGACCGGCGCAGACACGCTGGCGGGGCTGTATTTGACGGAATTCGTCATTCAGTAGACGGTTTCGTCAGAGTCTCAACGCCCCCCGTGCCGATCTGCGGCCGGGGCGAGCGCGCTCGTGTCCCGATCTGTGCACGCCCATTGCCGGGCCGTGAGCATCACCCTACTGATCGGGATGCGATGAAGCCGCATGCCGTCCCCTCGACCGTCACTCCCTGGCGCAACCGCTTTGCTCCGGATGTCGTGGGATGTAGCCCCGCGCTCGAGTTCTCGCTGCAACTCATCGAGCGGTGCGCGGACACGAACTCCACGGTTCTGATCACCGGCGAGTCCGGCTCCGGCAAGGAGCTGCTCGCGCGGGCGGTCCACCAAGGCTCACCTCGGGCAGCGCGGCCCTTCGTCGCGGTCAACTGCGCGGCCCTTCCGGAGACGCTGGTGGAGTCCGAGCTGTTTGGACACGCCAAAGGTGCATACACCGGTGCCAGCAACACCCGCGCGGGCCGCGTGCTTGCGGCCCAGGGCGGGACGCTCTTCCTCGATGAGGTTGGCGACCTTCCCCTGACCGCGCAGTCCAAGCTCTTGCGCACGCTGCAAGAGCGCGAGGTCACCCCGGTCGGCTCCGACACGCCCGTGGCCTGCGATGTCCGGGTCGTCGCGGCCACCCACCGAGACCTGCGCGCGATGGTCGACGCCGGTGAGTTCCGGCTCGATCTCTACTATCGCCTCAACGTCATCCGGGTCCATGCCGCACCGCTGCGGGAGAGGCCCGAGGACATCGTGCCGCTGGCGGAACACTTCATCGCGATGTTCAACGAGCGAGCAGGTCGCAACGTCGTGGGCCTCACCCCGCAGACGGCCGCCATCCTCACATCGCACAGCTGGCCAGGCAACGTTCGCGAGCTGAGCAACGCGATCGAGCGCGCCGTGGTGTTGTCGAGTTCGGCCGTGCTCGAGGCGACGGCGCTGGGACTCGAGCCGGCCCGGGGGGCAAAGAAGCCCGCGAGCAACATCGTCACCGAGGAGCTCGACCTCCGCGCTGCCATCAAGCAGGTCGAGGGCCAGGTCATCGCACGCGCGCTGGAAAAAGCAGGGGGCAACCGGACCGAAGCCGCCTCGCTGCTTGGCCTCAATCGCACGACGCTCGTCGAGAAACTGCGCAAGCTCGGATGAAGCTGTCGTCAAAACCGACGGCACTGCAGACCACGTTGACAGTTGATCTTCCAAGTGCGCCTCAGGATCCAAGCTTTGACTCCGGCACGCATCGTGCACTGACTGAACTCTGATCCGCACGAAGCAGGTTCCTCATGATCAACGGGCTCAACAAATCGACTGATGCCATGGCCGGCGGACTGACGTTCCACCGCCGCCGACATGCTGTGCTGGCGGGTAACGTCGCCAACGCAGACACCCCTGGCTACCGCCCGCTGGAACTCGAGCGAAACCCCGTCGCCAACCTCGACCTCTCTTTGGAGCGCACCAGCGGCCTCCACCGAGATGCGCTGGGGACCACCGATCCCGGAGACGCAGAGACCTTCTACGACGATGAAGGCGCAGAGCCAGGCCTCGATGGCAACACCGTGAGCGTGGACCGAGAGCTCGCCAAGGTTGACGCCAACCGAGTCCGCTACACCGCCACCTCCCGAATCATCTCCAAACGCATGGCTGCACTGCGATACGCAGCAACCGACGGCGTCGGCTGACCCAAAGGGCTCACATCATGGATTTCTTCACATCAATGGAAGTCTCCGCCTCTGGGCTCGCAGCCGAGCGCACGCGGATGAACATGGCCTCGTCCAACATGGCGAACGCCAACACGACACGCGGAGCCGACGGCGGGGCTTACAAACGCAAGTCGGTCGCGCTGGAGTCCGTCGACGTCATGCGAGGGCCCGCGCTGCAGTTCGACAACGTCTTCGAGGGCACGGCCAAAGGAGTACGGGTCGCGGCGATCGAAGAGGACCAATCGCCGCCGCGGCTCGAGTACGACCCGGGCCACCCCGACTCCGACATCAACGGCTACGTCGCGTTCCCCAACGTGAACGTCGTCGAGGAAATGGTCGACATGATCACCGCGTCCCGAGCCTACGAGGCGGGTGTCACAGCGCTGGGAACTGCCGTGTCGATGGCGGAGCGCGCAACGGAGATTGGCGGCTGATGATCAATCCAGTCACAGGACCTGGGGGGCTGCCCCCCGCATCACCGCTCGAAGCCGAAGTCGTCTCCGATGACGAGGGCTTCTCCAACGTGCTGACCGAAAGCCTCAACTCCGCACGTGAGGCGGAGGCAGCCGCAGACGACCTCGGCGAACGATTCGCCGCCGGCGACCCCACGGTCGGCATCCACGAACTGATGATCGCAGCCGAGCACGCCAACGTTTCACTGCGCTACGCGGTCACCTTGAAGAACAAGGCCGTGGAGGCCTACCGCGATCTGATGAACACCCCGCTGTAGAGGCAACCCCACGCCCCTGATCACCCATGGCCGAGCAAGAAGACAGCACTCCCAGCAGCTCCCCCGTCACCCAGTTTGTGGCGGTGTGGAACAAGCTGGGCGCCCGCCAAAAGGCGATCGCTGTCGTGTCGTTGCTCGCCTTGGTGATCGGGCTGTCGTGGGTATCGACCAAGGAGACGCCCATGGACGGGGCGATCTTGTTCTCCCGCCTTTCGCCCGAGGATGCGGGCCGGCTCGTCGAAGAGCTGCAGTCGCAGAACGTCCCGTATGCGCTGACTGCCGGCGGTACTGCGATCGAGGTTCCCAAGGAACGCGTCCACGAGCTTCGCATCACCCTCGCTGCCGATGGGGCCGCGCCCTCGGGCGGTGCAGGCGTCGGCTTCGAGTTGTTTGACCGGCAGTCCTTCGGCGCGACCAACTTTGTCGAACAGACGAACTTCAGGCGTGCGGTCGAGGGCGAGCTGGGTCGCACGATTTCCTCACTCGACACGGTCGAGCGGGCCCGCGTGCACATCGCCATGGGCAAGCGCTCGCTCTACGCCCGACAAGATGACCCCCCGACCGCGTCCGTCGTCGTGACACTTCGGGCGGGTGCCCAGCTTTCGTCCCACCAAAAGCGCGGCATCGCCAACAT
>CAYGTG010000757.1:0-4551 GCA_964352485.1 uncultured Nannocystaceae bacterium
GTGCAGGACCAGTTCATTGCGGCCGTCGCCGCCAACCACCACGGCGTCGCACGCCTGCCTGGCCCGGCGTTGATCTCGACCCGAGCCGCGGCCTCGGACGTGGTGGAGCTGGAGTGGACGTCGATCGAGGGGGCCGATGGCTACGCGGTCTGGTTCAGCGACGATGGCGAGAGCTGGGATCCCGCGGATGCCCGGCGGGTCGATGGGACCGAGCATCGCGCCGGCGAGCTGCCGTTTGCCGACGACGTCTTCGTGCGGGTGACCGCGTTCACCGAGGATGCCGGGGTCACCCACTCCAAGGCAACGGACGTGTACGGGAGCTCGGCGAGCGTGGGGGTGGCGCGGGTGCTGGTGGTCGATGGGCACGAGCGCTGGCAGGCCCAGCGGGTCCTCGAGAACCCTCGCGCCCTGGGTCACAACTTCGTGGTGCGCTATGCCGAGGCGCTGGGGTCGGCGTTCGACACCGCCTCGGCACAGGCGGTCGGGGACGAGCGGGTCTCGCTGGCAGACTACGACGTTGTGTTGTGGATGCTGGGCGAGGAGAGCGACGCCCACCTGAGCTTCGACGACCTCGAGCAAGACGTCCTGGCCTCGTACATCGATGCCGGAGGCGCGGTGATGGTGTCGGGGTCCGAGTTTGCCTACGACCTTGGCGCGGTGGGGACCCCCGAAGACACCGCGTTCTTGGCCGACGTTCTGCACGTGGGCTACACCGGCGACGATGCCGCGACGTGGTGGCTCCATGACGGAGCGGGCGCACTGCAGGGCGCGCCGGTCCTGGGCTTCTCGACCCGCGATGCGATCGTGGTCGACTTCCCAGACCAGCTCAACCCGGTCGGGGGCGGCACGGGCGTGCTTTCCTACTTTGGTGGCCTCGGCGGGACGGCCGCGGTCGCGTGGTCTGGCACCGGGTCCACGTTTGCGCTCGGTGTGCCCTTCGAGTCGATCGAGGGGGTTGCGGACCGCACCTGGCTCCTGGAGCAGGTGCTCGCCTCGCTGCAGTGACATTGCGGTGATCCTCCGCGGCTGATATCTCGGCCAGCATGCGCCTGTATCGGGTCTTGCTGGGTCTGTCACTCGTGCTCGCGTCGGGTTGTCGAGGGAGCGACACCCGTCTTCCACAGACCGCGCCGGCGCCGGGCAGGGTCGCGACCGTCGACGCCGTGCCCGTGCAGCCCGTCGAGGACATCCTGGCGGCCAGCGATCTGCCCGCGCTCCTGGACCATCCCCTGCCCAGCGATCCCATGGGCGTGAGCGTCCATCGGCTGAGCAATGGGCTGACGGTCTACGTGAGCACCGATCGGCAGCAGCCACGCTTCGCCGCGTGGGTTGGTGTACGGGCGGGCAGCCGCATGGACCCGGCGGACTCGACCGGGCTCGCGCACTACCTCGAGCACATGCTCTTCAAGGGCACCGACGAGTTCGGGACGCTCGACATGGCGGCGGAACAGCCCCACATCGACGCGGTCCGAGACTTGTACCGGCAGCTGCGGGCCACGGACGACGAGGCGGTGCGCTCGGCGATCCTCACCAGCATCGACGCGCAGACCCAGGCCCAGGGCGAGTTTGCGATCCCCAACGAGATCGACCGGATGTACGCGACGCTGGGCCTCGAAGGGGTCAACGCGTTCACCAGCAACGAACAGACCGTGTACATCGGCAGCGTTCCGAGCAATCGGCTGAGCCAGTGGGCTGCGATCGAGGCCGAGCGCTACACCGATCCGGTCTATCGGTTGTTCTGGCCGGAACTCGAGGCCGTGTACGAGGAGAAGAACCTGGATCTCGACTCGCCGTCTTCGCGGGTGTGGAACGCGATGCTCTCGGGCCTGTTCCCGCGCCACCCCTACGGGACGCAGACGACGATCGGAGAGGTCGAGCACCTCAAGTCGCCGGCCTACGACGACATGGCCGCGTACTTCGAGCGGTGGTACGCGCCCAACAACATGGCCATCGTCCTGTCGGGGGACATCGATGCGAAGCAGGCTGTGCCGGTGCTGGAGAAGGCGTTTGGCCACCTTGAGCCCCGGCCGTTGGCCACGCCTGCGCAAGGAGCGTTGCCTGCGGTGCAAGGCCGAAACGAGACCGAGGTCCTTGGCGACGGCGAACCCGGCGTTCGAATTGCGTGGAAGACTGTCCCAGTGGGGCATGCGGATGAGCCCGCGCTACTCGTGCTCGATCGCGTGCTCGATGACGCGAGCGTGGGCTTGCTCAACACGCGTCTCGAACTCACCGGGAAACTCCCCGCGGTTGGCTCCGGCCACAGCACGATGAACGAGGCGGGCTACTTCTACACCTGGGCCCAGGCCCGGCAGGACCAGACGCTGCAGGACGTGGAGGCGATGATGCGCGAGGTGGTGGGTGCCGTCAAAACCGGTGCGATGACCGAGGCGGACGTCGCCGCGGCCAAGCTGCACTGGAGCTTGGCCCGCAAGGAGGGGCTCGAGTCGGCGAGTTCTCGGGCCAGCCGCATGATGGACACGTTCATCGCCCACCAGGACTGGCAGGATGAGGTGGCGAAGGCGGATGCCGTCGCTGCCGTGACCCGCGAGGACGTGATGCGGGTCGCGGGCGAGTATCTGGGGGAGGGCACCGTCGTGGTGTTCAAGCGCAAGGGCCAGCCCGAGCTGCCCAAGCTGGGCAAGCCGGCGATCACCCCGGTGGAAATCGATCCGTCTCGCAAGAGCCCGTTCGCGAAGCGTATCGAGGCGATGCAGACGCCGCCGCTGACCCCCGTGTGGGCCGAACAGGGCACGCACTACGAGCGTCGTACGCTCCCCGGCGGCGAACTGATCGCGGTGAAGAATCCGCGCAACGACCTGTTTAGCGTCACGATTCAGGTGAAGCGGGGCTATCGCAAGGAACCTCTGCTCTGCTACGCGCTGGATCTGTTCGAACTCTCGGGCCGCGGGGAGACCTCGGCAGCGGACCTGCAAAAGGAGCTGTATGCGCTGGGCTCGTCGGTGTGGACCTCGTGCGATGCGGAGTACAGCGCCATCAACCTTCAAGGGGTTGAGAAGAACCTGGCCGCGACGCTGGCGGTGGTGACCGCGTGGATGGACGACCCCACGTTCAGCGCCGAGCTTCAGACGGCCCACCTGAGCAATACGCTCAGCGCTCGCAAGGACCAGCTCGATCAGGACCGCTACCTGACCCAGGCGTTGGATGCGTACGCAAAGTACGGGGAGTACTCGGCGTGGAAGCAGCAGCCCTCGAACGCCAAGCTCGCTGCAGCCAAGCCCGCGGCGCTGCGGGGCCTGATCCGCACAATGCTCGATCACCGCGCCCGAACGCTCTACTTCGGGACGCGCAGCGCCGACGATGCCGCCGCGCTGCTGGGCCGCACCAAGACCTCAAAAGGTCGCACGCGCTTCAAGGATCCGGGGGACGCATGGATTCGGGAGTTCCGCGACCTGAAGGGGCCGAGGGTCTACTTCTTGGACAAGGAGGTGGCCAAGGCGAACGTTCGTTTTGCGTTTGCCGCGGGTCCGCTTCCTCGGGAGCAACGCCCCCTTGCCAGGCTCTACACGCAGGTGCTCAGCGGCAACATGAGCGCCGCGGTATTCCAAGAGCTGCGGGAGTCCAGCGGGCTGGCGTACTCGGCCTACGCGGGGATCAGCGAGGGGCGAACCCCGAAGGATGCCTCGGCGCTGTTCGGGTCGCTGAGCACCCAAACCGACAAGACCCCCGACGCGGTGGCGCGGTTCATGGCGCTGCTGGAGTCGCCGCCACTGTCGACGGACCGGGTCGAAGAGGCCCGCGAGGCGCTCGACCTTGAGTATCGCGCGACCCGTCTGGACCCTCGCTGGCTCGGCTGGAGCGTGGTGTCTTGGGACGAGATGGGGGAGGCCGCCGATCCGCGGGCCTGGGAGTGGGCCCAGCTGGAGAAGATCGACGCCGCAGCGCTGGAGCGATTTGCCAAGAGGTGGGTCGATGCACCGGTGGTCTTTGCCGTCGTCGCCGAGCGAGACCGGGTCGGAATGGAGGCTCTGCAAGCGCTTGGAGAGGTGAAAGAGGTCCAGCCTGAAACGCTCTTTGGGTATGGAGCGTTTCCCTCGGACTCCGAGAAAGCCTCGGCCCGATGAACGCATCTCAGCTCAGCCTCCTCGTTTGATCCGGCACCGCGCTGGCCTGCGGCTCCACCGCGAACACTGCCGCCGCTGGCCCGGCTCGGTGCGCGGTGTGGGTCGGGACACTTGGGTGCTGTGGCAGTACGACGGGGGGTCGCACGGCTCGCGATTGTTCACCTCGAGCAAGACCGTCAGCACCGACCTCCTCGGGTTCCTCGCGCGGCTGTCGTCGGGCCCCGGGCGCAACCTTGTGAGCGCCCGGCTACTCGACCCACGCCTCACACTCGATCGTCCGCACACAACCCGCGCAGATGCTCAGGTTGCCGCGCTCGTTCGCCTCCTGGTCCGATCCATTGCCGCTGCCGACGAAATCAAAAGTGTACAACTAGCTCATCACCAACTCAAAAAAATCATACTGCAGCGTGATGCAGTAGCCGGCGCCTTGGGGCGCGGGCACCGGGGGCTGGTTGAGGAATCCATCGTT
>CAYGTG010000758.1:0-3710 GCA_964352485.1 uncultured Nannocystaceae bacterium
GTCCGCAGCGGGGGCCGGGGCGACAGCGGGAGCGGCGGTCGCGTGCTCGGAGGCCATCGCGGGCACCTCCGCAGGAGCGGGGCTTCCGAAGCCAGCTGCGGCATCACCGGGCACAGCCGCGACCGCTTCTTCGGGCGGGGTCTCATCGTACCCGTCGTTGTCGCCGCCATCCTCAGCAGGCTTGATGTTGGCGCCGACGTCCTCGAGCGCGCCCAAGAAACGACCGTAGTCATCGGACGAGATCCGACCCGTCGAGATGTTACGACGGACGACGCGTTGGTCGAACATACGGTCGGTGTTGTCCTGCTTCATGTCGCAGGGGTTGTAAAACACCCCCACAGGCCCGTCAAACAGCCCCACTGCTGCGCCTAAACGGCGGTTGCACCGGGATCCCCAGGCGGGAATACTCCCGGTCGAGCCGCAGTTGCGCGGCGCAGCCCGCTCTACGGCGTCCACGTGGCACCGCGGGCTCGTCCCTCTTGACCTCAGCGCGACGCAGACTTACCCCAAAGCCGGAGCAATATGGCAGGCGCCTACGACATTCGACTCGTCAACGAGATGGTGGAAAAGGAGACCGCTTTCTTGGATCGGCTCTACGCCGAAGTCCACAAAGTGGTGGTCGGCCAAACGGACATGATCGAACGCATGTTCATGGGGCTGCTCACCGGCGGGCACGTACTGCTGGAAGGCGCGCCCGGCCTCGCCAAGACGCTCACGGTCAACACGCTGGCGACCTGTTTGTCGCTGCAGTTCTCGCGGGTGCAGTTCACCCCCGACCTGCTGCCCTCCGATGTCCTGGGGACGGTGATCTACAACCACCAGACCGCGTCGTTCACGAACAAGCAGGGGCCGGTGTTTACCAACCTGCTGCTGGCCGACGAGATCAACCGAGCTCCGGCCAAGGTGCAAAGCGCGTTGCTGCAGGCGATGGCCGAGCGCAACGTGACCATCGGCGACACGACGTACGCGCTGCCCAAGCCGTTCTTGGTGCTCGCCACCCAAAACCCGATCGAGCAGGAGGGCACCTACAACCTGCCCGAGGCACAGCTGGACCGGTTCATGTTCAAGATCAAGGTCGAGTACCCGACGGCGGAGGAAGAGCTGACGATCATGGAGCGGATGGGCTCGGGCGATGTCATCTCGCAGCCGCATGCCGAAGGAGTGATCGGGATCGAGGAACTGGCCTCGATTCGCAAGACGCTCGACAAGCTGATCGTCGAGGAGCCGGTCCGCCGCTACATCGTCGATGTTGTCGGGGCGACGCGCTCGCCGGGCTCGGCGGGGCTCCCAAGCCTCGAACCTTTCATCGACTTCGGCGCCTCCCCGCGGGCTTCGATCGCGCTGTTTCAAGCCGCGAGGGCGCATGCGTTTTTGCGGCGCCGCGGCTATGTCAGCCCCGAGGACGTCAAGGCCATCGCACCCGACGTCTTGCGCCACCGGATCATCCTTAGCTACGAGGCCGAGGCCGAGGGCAAGACGGTCGAGCAGATCACCCGAGAGATTCTCGAGCACGTTCAAGTCCCGTAGTCCGCTTGGTTCGCAGCGCTCCCATGGTACCCACCGAGGCAGAAGTGGCGCGAGAGCGTACGATGGCGCTGCTGCGCGACATCCGGCGCATCGAGATCCAGACCTCGCGCCTGGTGACGGAGCACTTGTCGGGCTCGTACCAGAGCATGTTCCGCGGACAGGGCATCGCCTTCTCCGAGGTGCGTGCGTACGAACCCGGTGACGACGTCCGCAAGATCGACTGGAACGTCACGGCGCGCACCGGCGAGCCACACGTCAAGTTGTTCACCGAGGAGCGGGAGCTCACCGTCATGCTGCTTGTCGACATGTCGGCCAGTCTGTCGCTGGGCAGCCGGGAGTATGACAAGCGCAACCTGGTGGCACGGCTGGCGGCAACGTTCGCCTTCTCGGCGATCGCCAACAACGATCGCGTCGGGCTGATCGGGTTCACGGACCAGGTCGAGGTCTTCGTGCCCCCGCGAAGCGGTCGCAAGCACGTGCTCTCGGTGATTCAGCGGGTGCTCACGCACGAGTCCGAGCATCGAGGAACTTCGCCCGTTGCGGCCCTGGAGTACCTGGCTCGGCTGCACAAGGGCCATTCTGTCGCCGTCCTGGTCAGCGACTTCGTGGACGACACCGATGACAATGCGCAGGCTCGGACTCGGTTCGAGCACGCGCTCAAGGTCGCGAGGCGGCGGCATGACATCATTCCGATTCGTGTCGAGGACCCGATCGAGCTCGCGCTGCCCCCGGTGGGGCTGCTGGCGGTGGAAGACCTGGAGCTGCTGGGCGCCGGTGGCGACCTCTTCGTCGATCTCAGCCGCGGCAACGCCGAGCGGTTCGCCCAGCAGGTCGCAACCGAGCGTGAAGCGTTCGAAACCCTCATGCGAAAGCTGTCGCTGCCCATGGTCAGTATTCAGTGCGGCGAAGACTGGCAGTCGCCATTGATCGCGTTCTTCAAGCGCCGGGCTCGGAGGATGCGTCGATGATTGCTTGGTCCGCGTGGTCCTTGGTCTCTGTGCTGCTGCTGGCGCCGGCGGATCCATCCGTCGCTGCGGATGCGGTGCCCGTGTCCGCCCCGCAGCCTGCCGTCACCGTTCAGACGCGTCTGTCGCCCGAGCCGTCCAACGTCGGGGACCTGCTGACCTACGAGGTCATCGTTGCATTCCCGCGCGGCATCACGGTCAACCTGCCCACGCAGCTCGATTTTTCGCCGCTCCACCTGGTGGACACCCAGGACTCCGGTCCCGAGGCGACCGGCACGTCGCTACGCAAGACCTTCACGTTGACGCTGCAGCACTTCGAGACCGGAGAGGCCAGCGTTCCAGCGTTCCCGCTGACCACCGTCGATGCGTCGGGGGCGATCGAGACGATCACGGTCCCGTCCAAGGCGTTCGTCGTCGAGGCGCTGCTCGCCAACGAGGCCGACCCGTCCCGCAAGGGCGAGGACGACCCGGTTTCGATCGCCTACCCCAACGAGCGGGCCGAAATCGGCATCTACGCCACGCTCGCCGGCATCCTCCTGGCGCTGATCGGCTGGGTCGTCATCCGACGATTCCTGCGTCAGCCGAAGGTCAAGCCTGCCCCGCCGCCCATTCCTCCTCACGTGGTCGCACTTTCGGCCCTCGAGGAGCTCGAACAAGGTCAGCTGATGCGGGAGGACGACCTGGTGCCGTTCTACCTGCAGCTCACCGAGATCGCGAAGGGGTACCTCCAGGATCGGTTCGGGGTCCCATCGCTCGATCGCACGACCGAGGAAATTCGGCGTGACCTGGTTCGCCGCGCACACTCGATCGCGCCGCTGTCTGCGGATGAAGTCATCGAGTTCTTGCAGCGCAGCGACCTGGTGAAGTTCGCCCGCTTCTCTCCCGAGGATGACGAGGCCACGGTGGCGCTCACAGAGGTCCGGGGCATGGTCGAGCGCTCCACCCCGTCGAAGCCTGATGCGTCCAAGGCCGCGCCGCAGCATCCTGCGCCCAACGAGGCCGCGCCGTCCGTGGTCGAAACCGAAACCGAAACCGATCCCGAAACCGATCCCGAGCCCGAGCCCGAGCCCAAATCCGAGGAGGCGAGCCCATGAGGGTTGTCCTGAACGTGGTGGGCTTCGCGATGATCGCTGTCCTCCTTGTGGCCGCGGTCTTGGGCGCGACGGTGGGCGGAGATCTTCGCTACCTGGTGTTCGCCGATCCATTGTGGTTCTGGGC
>CAYGTG010000758.1:3720-4546 GCA_964352485.1 uncultured Nannocystaceae bacterium
GCCGCGGCCTGCAACCATGAAGTTCTCACGGGCTCGATCGCTGAGACGACTGCGCGGCGGCTTCATGGCCCGACTGGCGCATCTGCCCGACGGGCTCCGGCTCGCGGCGGGGTTGCTCGTGGTGGTGTGCCTGACCCGGCCACAGTCCACGCGCGGAACCGATCGGATCAAACATGAGGGCATCGACATCGTGCTCGTGCTCGACCTGTCCGAGTCGATGGAGACGCGCGACATCCCACCCACACGCCTCGCGGCAGCTCAGGCGGTGGTCGACGACTTCATCAAGCGCCGAGCGCGAGACCGAATCTCGCTGGTGGCGTTCGGCTCCTCGGTGTCCACCTTGGCACCGCTGACCATGGACCACGGGGTCGTCCGAACGCTGGTCTCCCGGCTCAAGATCGGCATGATCGACGGTACGCACACAGCCATTGGCGACGGACTCGGGGTGGCGCTCAACCGCCTCGACGAGTCGGAGGCCGACAGCCAGGTGGTCGTGCTGCTGACCGATGGTCTCAACAACTGGGGCACCAACGATCCCGACACCATCGCGGCGGAGGCCGCAGAGCGCAGCGTCAAGGTGTTTACGGTGTTGATGGGCCGTGACCTCGAAGGGCGCGACGGCAGCGTCGATGCGGGCCAGCTCGAGAGGATCGCGAGCGTGACCGGCGGATTCTCCTACAACGCGGTCGGCCAGGACGAACTCAAGGGGAGCTTTCAAGACCTGCTCGACAAGCTCGAACGGTCCGAGATCGAGGGGACCGTCGTGCGGCCGGAGAGGTTCGAATGGTTCCTGTGGCCCGCGTTCTTCCTGGTCCTGCTCGACATC
>CAYGTG010000759.1:0-4544 GCA_964352485.1 uncultured Nannocystaceae bacterium
TTTTGACTTTAATGCTACAAACCATCCTGAATCTTGGAAAGCCCTATCCGGCCTTGCGGAAATCTATTTAAAAATGGATAGAACCGATAAAGCAATTGGCTTCTATGAGAAGGCTGTTGCATTGAATCCCGACTTTGAGCATGGCAAACAAAAGTTAATTGAGTTGACGAAATAGAATACAAATAATATGAGAAGCGCATAAAATCTAGAAAATTAAAGGAAATGAAAAAAAACGTAGGCTTAGTTCTTATAATATCGTCTTTAATAATATCCTGTACCTCTGAAAATCAATCCAACACTACTGAAATAAATAGTTCTCAAATTGATAATGAAAAGTCCCTTAAAATAGATGAATTACTCGGGAAGTATGAAGAGAATCTAGGATTCAGTGGTTCAGTTCTTGTAGCACAGAACGGTAATATAATCTTTAAAAAAGGAATTGGATACGCAAATAAAGAACTTGGCACTCCAAACAGTTCAGGGACCAAACACCGAATTGGTTCTCTAACCAAACAGTTTACGGCGATGATAATTCTTCAACTGGTCGGTAAAAATTTGATTGACCTCGAAGCTACAATCGATAAATACATCCCTGACTATCCGAGAGATGGGGCGGATAAAATTACCATCCACCATCTATTGACTCATTCTTCAGGAATACCGCGATTCAGATTGGAAAAATACCGAGACCCATATACACCTGATGAACTTCTGGCCTTATGGGACGATTCAGGCCTAGATTTTGAGCCTGGAAAGCAATTTACTTATAGCAATCCAGGCTATTTTTTGTTGGGCGTAATCATTGAAAGAGTTACCAAAAAGACTTACGAGCAAGTCCTGCATGAACAAATACTCGACCCTCTAGGCATGAAAAACAGTGGATATGATCGCCATAGTACCATACTTAAGAACCGATCCTCAGGATATGTCAAACAAGGAACAGTTTATAAAAATGCTGGTTATACCGATATGACCGTATCCTATGCCGCTGGAGCGATGTACTCCACTATCGAGGACATGTTTCTTTGGGATCAGGCACTCTATTCAGATAAGATACTTTCATCAAATTATAGAGACCTGTTGTTTAAATCACACATATTTGGTTTGGGCAGGTTTTATGGCTATGGATGGTTCAATTCAAAATATCCTGTAGGAAGTACAAAGGATAGCATCAATGTTATTGAACATAGTGGCGGAATTCAAGGCTATAGCGCAAGGATAACGAGAATATCCACCAATAAAAACTTGATTATCATTCTTAGTAATGTGCAAGGCACTGAAACCAAACCATTGACTTATGCTATCATGGGTATCCTTTACGACAAACCATACGAATTTCCAAAAAAATCATTCGCGGATGCATTGTTCAGCAAAATATCAGAGAATGGCGTTAAGGCAGGAGTCACCTTTTTTAAGGAACACCAAACTTCGGGAGAATACAATATTAAAGAACGGGAAATGAATAGCCTAGGATATGACTTCCTAGAATCGGAAAAGCTTGATACTGCTATGGAAATTTTCAAGATGAATACCACAATTTTCCCAGAATCCTCGAATGCTTTTGATAGTTTAGGGGAGGTCTATGTCTTAAAAGGAAATAAAGAGAAGGCAATAGAAAGCTATGAAAAGTCAGTATTCTTAGACCCGAATAATATGAATGCAATAAAGAAATTAAAAGAATTAAAATGAAAAAAATCATATTAAATATGTTTTTATTCATTCCATTTTTATTATCAGCTCAAACCGAGCTTTTAAAGCAGGAGGTTGAATCATTGATAACAAATACCATTTTAGAGAATGATATTCCATCGCTTTCCGTAGGTTTAATTTATAAAGGGGATACAATACTTTTAAAGGGTTATGGAAGTATTAAACGAGGGTCAGATAGTAAAGTTGATGAAAATACAGTTTACCAAATCGCATCCCTATCCAAAATGTTTACGGGTATCATTGCCAATAATTTGGTTACTAATGGTCAATTAAACTTAGAGAATAGTATCACAAATTATCTGCCAAAAGAATTGTCTGAAAAAACCAAAACAAAGTTGAAACCTATAAAGGTTGTAGACCTGTTACTTCACCGAAGTGGGCTGCCTCGTGATTCAAAAGTGTTTAAGCGAAAAGACGGGGAGCCAATGGCTATCGGTTATTCAGAAAAGGAATTGTTGCTAGATTTGGAAAAAATAAAACTTAAAAGCGAATCAGGAAAAAAATATGAGTATTCAAATTTGGGGTACGCTTTAATAGGTTATATTTTGGAAAGGACGAGTGGTGAAAGTTATGAGCAACTACTGGATAAATACGTAGTTAAAAAAATTAAATTGGAAAACACTTCGGCGGTAAGAAGTATGAATTCTAGCTTATCCATCGCAGTACCCTATAGAAAAGAATCAAGGAAAGTTGAAACGCGATATTGGGAAACAGGTAAATTTGTGTCTGCAAGCGGAATCTATTCAACTGTTAGTGACTTAAGTAAAATTCTTGTAAATCAATTAGAAGCATACAATAGATTTGAATCAAAAAAAGTATCCGACCCTTTAGTATTAACCCAAGTTAAAGGTTCGCGAGGAAGGGAAGGGAGTTATTACGGAATGGGCCTTTTTGAAGACAAAACAAAGAGAGGTTTGCTATATGGGCACCGAGGGGATATGGATGGTTATGCCAGTGAATACAGTTTCAACCCAGCGAAAAACACCGGAGTGATTTTGCTGACTTCAAGTGGAGGCGAATGGATTGGATTATTGTCTGCGCGTATTAGCAAAATTCTAGAAACATCAAATTAAACGAATACTATTAAATCTGCTTAGAAGAGATGGATGAGGCAAAAGTAACACATGTTCCCAAATTCAGATTAGATTGATAATTTTTAATCAGTCCCATAATACGAACGTTTAATCAGACTTTCTTCATTTTCCGAAATGTTCTAAAATCCTGTGCTTTTAATCGGCCATTTTAGAGTACATAATAATCTTGTATTCCGTATTTCCATATTCACTTTTTATGGATTAGCCCTTAACTATTTTCCTTAACTCAATTTTTGACCAGTTTAACGGTTAATAATCCCGTTACAACATTTCGAAATTTTTCTGAACCAAAGAGAGAGCCATATTTGTGATATTGTTAAAATCATAGATTATGAAGGCACTGTTTTTTTTAGGTTTAACTATTTTATTCAATACTTCGCTTCAGGCCCAAAGCGTAAAAGATTCAATCACAAACGAATTACAAAAAGTCAATGAACAAAGTTCATTAAATGGATTCGGAGTGGCTATTTATTCCAAAGATGCGGTTATATATGAAAAGGGGTTTGGGTATTCCGATAGTGAAAGTAAGATTCCATATAAAGTCAATACCGTTCAGAAAATAGCTTCTATCTCCAAGACTCTTTTAGGAGTCGCTCTTATGAAGGCAAGATCTATGGGTTTATTAGAATTGGAAGATGATATAAATGACTACTTGACCTTCCCCTTGCGAAACCCATACTTCCCAACCAGTAAGATTACGATTGAACATTTAGCAACACATACATCAGGTATAAACACCTCGAAGCATGATATGGATGCATTATACTTTCCCACCCCGATAGCCCCTGTTTATAAAAAAATGCCTTTTGGAATTAAGAGAATCCTATATAAGAGATTAATAAAATCCTTGAACAATAATCAGGAAATGTCCATGACAGATTTTCTAAATGAAATCTACAATTCTAGCGGTAAATGGTACAGGAAAAGGAATTTTGAAAAAACCGAACCTGGTTCAAATCGAATCTATAGTAATAATGGAGCTGCATTTCTTGCCTTGGTCATTGAAAAAGTTTCTGGTATGAAATACTACGATTATATTAAAAAATATATTCTGGATCCTTTGAAAATGGCAGATACGAGGTTTGATTTTGAACCCGTTCGTAGTAAGACGAATGAGCAAGCGTCATTATATCATGCCGGGATCAAAGTGCCGAACGATTATCGGTTGATTACATATCCCGCAGGGGGTCTTGTGTCAAGTGTTGCCGATTTCAGCAGGTATATGTCAGCAATGGTAAAAGGATATAAAGAGGGTAACAGCATTCTATCACATGAGGAATATCAAATGATGATGGGCAAGCAGATTAAGTCGAATTTCAATCAAGGTATTCTGTGGCAGGTCTATGATGAGTCCATTGGTCATGAGGGAGACATAGCTGGGGTTTCTTCTTATGCATATTTCAATAGGATGACAGGAATAGGTTATGTGCTATTCTGCAATACAGCTGCTATAGAAGGTATGGACGAGACAATCCAAAAAATCATTAATGTTCTAGAATCATATTCTGAAAAACTGAACTAGTTCTATTCATATCCAAAGATCAAAACCTAGGAAATAATCCCTATGAAAAAGTTAGTATTCATTACAACTATCGCAATTTTACTTTTCAATTGTAAAGAGATTTCTGCCCAAACTCAAATTAAAAATCCAATGGGCAACGCAATACTTCCCGATTCCATAGAAGCATTTATTGACGAACAAATGGAAATTCTAGAAGTGCCGGGCATTTCGTTAGCAAT
>CAYGTG010000760.1:0-4539 GCA_964352485.1 uncultured Nannocystaceae bacterium
TCCCCGCCGCTTTCTGCTCCGCCCGCACGTGACGACCATCAACCGCCCGCCACACCCCATCCTCCGTGCAACGCACCCGGTTGGCGATCAGATTATGGAAGTGGAGCTGGGGGTCGCCGGCCCGTGACGTGCGGTGCATGTAGGTGGCGACAACGAGGCCGTCGGTGTCGACCTGGCGAGCACCACCCTTCCCCACCCGACTAAACGCCGCATGGCGGTCGAGATGATTCAGCGCTGCTTGGTTCCCAGCCGCAGCGGCATCAACCACAAGTGCTTGGCGTTGCGGGTCGAGCTGGGCGAACAGTTCCGACACCGATTTCGGCACTGAAAACGTTGCGTCGAACGCCGCTTGCTTATGCCGGGGTTGCTCCACACCCCACCGATCGAGGTAGGACCCAGACACCTGGTAGCTGGCACCCAACTGCTCACCCGTGCCGGGGTGGACCTGGTTGAACAAAGCCTCGAGCTGACCCTTGACTAGCTCGCCCTCGAGCCCAGCAGAAGCCGCGCCTCTCCCCTGCCACTGCCCCGGTGATTCGCCCCGCCCGGCGTAATAATCCTCCCGGCCTTGAGCGACTTCACGCTCAAAATACTCAGCGTGACCGGGCGTCAAACCCTTCCCCGACATCACGACAAACCACCACCAAAATCGGTGTGAGATGGCTCGTACCGGCGGCCGCACACAACCTCTATGACAGCTCGGTCTGGTCCGGATGAGCGGAGACGCCCCTGCCTGCCTACTGGGCGGATAGTAGGCGGCTGTGGGCGTCTCACAATCTACTGTTTAGCGCACACGCACCATAGGGTGCAAATGTGTCTTGCTCTCATCGTTGTCGGTAGATCAGTGGTAGTTGGGGTGGATTGTGAGATGGCCTGGATGCGTTGTGAGATGGGTTCTGGAAGGGTCTCGGGAACTTTGTGAACGTGTCCTGTGAGTTGTCGGCTGTCGTAGGTGGGTGACTAGTTTTCGTCAGTGAAGACGTTGGGCAAGGTTGTGCCGTTCCTGATCGTTGCTGTGGTTGCAGTGTTGATTGGCTGGTTAGTGGTGGCGTCTTTGGATCCTGATCAGCTGACAGGTCCGAGAGTTCTGGTGGTGGTGCTGCTTGGTGCCGGCGTCACGCTTGCCTTCGTTGGCCAAGACATTGGGGAGCCAGCAGTCACCGTCGACGGCGTCATGACCACGCTGTTGTTCGTCGGCATGAAGGTCGCAGCAGTGTTCGCTGCTGACAGCGGCGACTCTGATCTGGCGGATCTTGACGCGGGATCCTGATTGGGGTGTTGCTTGCCGGAACGGTGTTCGCTCGGTGCGTTACACGAGGCGCTTCTGCAATTGCGGGAGGATGGCTGTGGGTACGGTGCGGTCATGTTTGATGAGTTGCATCGTGATGATCTCTTCGCTGTTCTCGGCGCAGCTGGAACAGCGTCGAAGGAGGTCCGTGGCGCGTGGGTGAGCGTCGACGAGGTGATCGAGGTGCTGATGCCAGGTCCGTCGCCGACCGGGTGGATGTGGGCGAAAGGACTGGATCAGTGGAACGGTTTGAAACGCCTGCTCCGGCAACTCGAGCACGACGGTTTCGTGGAGCTTCACGTCGGAGCGGCCACGCTTGTTCCGTTCGGTCAGCCGACACCGATCGCTGGGCCAGACGACATTGAGGTCACTGAGGTTGGTTGGGCGGCCCTCGACGGTGGGAGCTCCGAAGGCCTCCTACCGCACGAGTAACTCTGGTTGGCGGGAAGAGATTGAACCTGATCCACCTCTTTGTGAAACCTATCGAGTCAGGTTCCTTTGGGCGACAGGTATCGGCGCTGGCGCTGTCGTCGGAGTCACACTCACTCGACAAGTCGCCTACTGGTCCTGCTATGGGGTCCTATGACTGTTCTGCGACGGGGTATGTTAGAGGGTTATCCATATAGCTACCGCTCGAACGGTAACTCGAGAGGCTCTGGTTGAGCGTCCCGAGAGAGCTCAATGGGGTGTCTCAGAGTCTCTCGTGAAGTAGCTTTATTGGCATGGAAGTCATAACCGAGTCGATCGAATCTTCGGCGTTTGAAGCAGCGGATGAGTTGTTGCGATTGTCAAAGCGTCCACGGACGCCGTTGCGTGTTTCGTTTCTGCAGGGTCGCGATGCGAACGGCGATCCAATTCCTGGGCCGCTCGCCGATTTCGTGACGCGACACGATCTTCTCGCGCTTCGGCTCTATCTCCTCGTTGTGACGAAGGCGAGCAGCTTTCCGTGGGAGTCGGCGTTGCCGTCGGCTGCTTGGGCGAGGGTGATGGGTTTCGATTTGCCAACTTCAAAGGGTGCAGGGTCCAAGGTTTCGAAGCTGTGGAAGCGCCTCGAAGATCGAGATCTCATCTATCGGCGACGCTTCCGACGAATGGCTCATGTTCATCTCTGCAAGGAAGACGGATCTGGGGAACGCTACGAGCTCCCGGCTCACGCCAAGGACCGTTACTTCACGGTTCCTGCAGCGCTCTGGACTGCAGGCCCTGATACTGCTCATCGCTGGTATCTGACACTGACGTTGCCTGAGTTGGCGATGCTGCTCATCGCACGCAGCCTCGGCGACGACTTCCGGATGCCGCTCAACGACGTGTACGACTGGTACGGAATTAGTGATGACACCGCCCTTCGGGGTCTGCAGGGACTCGCCAACCACAACCTGATCACAGTGAGACAGCACTACAAGAAGGCTCCTCTGTCAGCTGTGGGCTACACCGCTGAGAACCGGTACACCCTCCAACCACCGTTCGGCCCGAAGGGTCGGATGCAGCAGCGGACGGGAAAGAAGTGAGTCGGCTCAGCCGACCGCCGAACCTGGCGGACGGTCTTCACGTGACCGGTGGTCTCATTGCAGTCGTGGATGAGACCAGCCCGGAGGTCGGGGCCGGCGTTTACTACGTGATGACCACAGCGGTGATGCTCGACCCATCGGCGATCGGCGCCCAGCTGGACGGCTTCTTTGTCGACACTCCCAACCGGGTTCGCGGGTTTCACTGGCACAAAGAGGGAACCAAAGCTCGTCAACGAATGATCGACCTGACAATCAGCAACGGCATCGTCGCTCACAGCCGCTACCAGTCTGTGGCACGCAACAAACAGATCGAGGCGCGCCAGACATTGCTTGTTCACCTCGCTGACGACGCTCACCGAGAAGGTGCCGAGCACTTCATCATCGAATCCGTCGATGAAGTCACCAACAGCCGCGACAAGACGACCTTGCTCACCCACTTCGAGGCCACGGGGAGTGTCCCGTTTGTCTATGACTGGCGAAGCAAGGACGAGCGGTTGTTGTGGGTCGCTGATGCGATCAACGGCAGCCTTCACGACTTGTACTTCCACGAAAATCCGGAGTGGTTCGAGCAGCTCTGCGATGCGGGAGTTCTGGCTGGGGAACCGACATACAGCACCTGAAAAATGCGAAAGTTCCGGCCCCCGTCCTAGTCGGACCCTCTTTCAAGGGACCCTCGGCCTGGCACTCCGGAACTCACGTCTTCACCACGGCATAGCACCGAGGTACGTAGTTATTATCGGCCAAACCAATCAAAACTTCAACACCACAGTCCGAAATGGCCTCCGCTTGTCACACTCGTCGCCACCAAACAACGGCGGTGATCGTCAGCGGTAGGAGCGGTCAAGATAGGTGATCAGCTCGGTGAGAACTGCGGTTCGGATCAGGGTCACGAGACGGATATCGATCTCGCGTTGCCAGGCCTCAGCAGCAGCAACGTCGGCCCGGTCAGAGGCGATCATCTCTCGTTGGTCTTCTCGACGATCCTCGAACCAGACAACGAGACCCGCAAGCACCGCACCTGAGACGACGGCTCCACCAACCTCGCGCCATGCGTCACTGTTGCTTGCTCCGTCGTCTGCCCAAAGAGCAAGTACCAGACCGGCGACGGCGACACCGGCGATAAGGAATCCGAACTTTCGCAGCACCGTTTGAAGGCTAGAGCTACCCCAGCACTCCCCTCCTCTCCCCGGGGGGAGCAGCTGAGTGTCACAGGGGGTGTCGTATGTTGCCAGCGTCCACACACCTACAACCGAGAGGGGCCGAAGATGGCCAACTATTGCGTGAACAAGAATGCACAATCCAACGGGGACCACGAGGTGCACAACCTCGACGCCGGATGCTCCCGACTCCCTGACGTATCGAACCGATTGAGTCTTGGTTCGCACCAAAACTGCTCAACAGCAGTGCAGAAGGCGAAACAGACCTATCCCAAATCCAATGGTTGCTTCTACTGCTCCCCAGCCTGTCACACCGGCTGAGGTCCGGATAGCGCTGCGATCAGCAACTGCAGCGCTCCCTCACTTGACCGGTTGCTCGTGATGACGGACCCTCGTCGTCTCGGCGAGCCCGGCCCTTACCGTTTGTTGCGCCGGCGGAGCCGGCTCCCTCAATCAGTTTCTGCTGGGTCGCCCCGAGACCCCGGGCCTGCGTGCGCTGCGCATCCGGGTTGCGAACCTCATGGGCCGCTTGTGGCTCCCGCCCTACGGTTGGGCTGGCGCCCCGACCTTCGGCCGGGTTGCCCAC
>CAYGTG010000761.1:0-4533 GCA_964352485.1 uncultured Nannocystaceae bacterium
GGTCGTGAAGCTGTTCCCGGAGGTCCAGACCGTTGTGTCACGGACTGGCCGGGCGGAGATTGCCACCGACCCCATGGGGGTCGAGATTTCCGACACCTACCTCATCCTCAACCCGCCCGACACGTGGCGCTTTGACAGCAAGGACGAGCTCCTCGAAGCCCTCGACGAAGCA
The DNA here is from genome assembly GCA_964352485.1 of uncultured Nannocystaceae bacterium. Taxonomy (GTDB): domain Bacteria; phylum Myxococcota_A; class Polyangia; order Nannocystales; family Nannocystaceae; genus CAJXVA01. Next base: position 173 of record CAYGTG010000761.1, read on the forward strand.
CTCCAAGAGGCCCTTCCGGGAGTCATGTTCAGCTACTCGCAGCCGATTGAGCTCCGCGTAGACGAACTCATCAGCGGAGTGCGTTCCGAAGTCGGCATCAAAGTGTTTGCGGCGAGCGGAAGCCTCGAGGAGATGCGCGAGGTCGCTGAGCAGGTCGCCGCCGTCGTCCGCGAAGTGCCTGGGATGGAAGAGGTCAAGGTCGAGCAGACGACGGGGCTCCCGACACTGACCATCGACATCAACCGAGAGGCCATTGCTCGCCTAGGCGTGAACGCGCAAGACGTACTCGCCGTCATCGAGACCATCGGCGGCACTCAAGTCGGCACGGTCGTCGAAGGACAGCAGCGATACAGCTTGCAGGTGCGGTTCGATGCTGCGGTGCGAGAGAGCCTTGAAGCTCTCCGGCACCTCCCGATTGCCCTCCCATCTGTGGGTGACGAGACAGCACCCTGGGTGCCGCTCGAGCAGCTCGCCGACATCGACATCCAGACGGGCCCAGCCCAAATCAGCCGCGAGAAGATCCAGCGGAAGATCACCGTCGAGCTGAACGTCCGGGGGCGCGACCTCGCTTCGGCTGTAGCGGAAGCGCAGGAACTTGTCGAAGCTGAAGTAGAGCTCCCACCCGGATGGTTCATCGAATGGGGCGGGCAGTTCGAGAACCTCGCGGCGGCGTCGAAACGCCTTGCCCTGCTGGTGCCCCTGGCACTGCTTCTCATCTTCGCCCTCCTCTACTCCACGTTCCAGTCGACACGTCTCTCACTTCTCATCTACTTGAACGTCCCGCTGGCGCTCACAGGAGGCATTGCTGCGCTTCTGCTGCGAGGGTACCCCTTCTCCATCTCGGCCGGGGTCGGGTTCATCGCGCTCTTTGGCATCGCCGTCATGAACGGCGTCGTCCTGGTCTCGACCATGGTGCAGCGGCGGAAAGAGGGCGCTGCCACACAAGAGGCCGCACAGGATGCGGCCCACTCCAGGCTTCGCCCCGTGCTCATGACGGCGCTCACGGACATCATCGGCTTCTTTCCGATGGCCGTGGCAGCAAGCGCCGGGGCCGAGGTGCAACGGCCACTCGCAACCGTAGTCATCGGAGGCCTAGTTACCTCGATGCTGCTGACCCTCTTCGTGCTACCGGCGGTCTACCGCTGGTTTGCCGAGAAGGAGGTACCAGCGAGTGCATGACCACGGCCACGCTCACGGAGGTGACAAGCGGCTCGTGGGAGCCGTACTGGTCAACGTCCTCCTGACTGTGGCGCAGGTTGTGGGGGGCGTGTTGTCGGGGAGCCTTTCGCTCGTTGCCGACGCCCTCCACAACCTGAGCGACGCGGCCTCGCTCGGTATTGCTCTCGTTGCGAGACGCATCGCGCGACGGCCCGCGGATACAAAGCGAACGTTCGGTTACCGAAGGGCGGAGGTCATCGGAGCCCTCATCAACCTGACGACGCTCATCATCGTCGGGCTCTACCTCATCTACGAGGCTGCGGCGCGCTACTTCAACCCCCAGCCGATTGAGGGTTGGGTCGTAGTGTGGGTAGCGGCCATTGCGCTCATCATCGACGTCGCTACGGCCGTGCTGACCTACCGGCTATCGAAGGGCAGCCTCAACGTCCGCGCTGCCTTCGTCCACAACGTCTCTGACGCGCTTGCTTCGGTCGCGGTGATTGTCGCCGGTACCCTCATCCTGCTCTACGACTGGTACTGGGCCGACCTGGCCGCCACGGTCCTCATCTCGGCGTACGTCCTCTACCAGGGCATCACGATGATGCGCGACACCGTGCGGATCCTGCTCGAAGGGGTTCCTCCCGACATCCGACTAGACGAAGTATCGACGGCTCTCGAAGCGATACCTGGCGTGCAAGGCGTCCATCACCTGCACGTGTGGCAGCTTGACGAGACGAATCGGGCACTCGAGGCCCATCTCGTGGTGCAAGATAGCGCCACGGACACGAGACGGCTCAAGACGGTGGTGAGACAGACCCTCATGGAGCAGTTTCGCATCGGGCACAGCACTCTCGAGCTCGAATTTCCAGGGGAGGAATCGAGCTGCGGGAATCACGAGTCCCTGCCCGGTTGCTTCGAGGAGACGTAGCAGCGAGGTCACCTGAGTCCCTGCTTGCCCCCGGGGGGAGCGGCGAGCCAAGAGCTACAACCGCATCGCGGGAGACACCTGAAGTTCCGACCTCTGTACGTCGGCTGCACCGCACCGCTCGCATCGCGCGAGCCGTAAGTCCCTATCCAGCAAGATGGTCGGGGCGGCCGGATTCGAACCGGCGGCCTCTGCAACCCCATGGCCTCTCGGCCCAGGTAGGAAGCGTAGCTGTAACCCTTGTCTTGGTCAGTACTTCAGACAGGCTAACAATTGCCTCGCCAGGTCTCAAGAGTCGCCCTCAATCGCGCCTGGTTGCACGCTGTCGCGGGGGGTCGCGAGAGAACCGTGGATGCGTCCACGCGGACCTCAGACCCGGCAGGAGTGGATTCGAGGCTCGGGCTCACTCCCTCGCTTCCCGGGGCGTTGGCAGCAATGTGCCGGGAACTCGGGCTCCAACCGAAGGAACGGCTGACCATGAAGGCACCTAGCTCGGACTCCGCCCCCTTCCAGCTTGGAAACGTCAGAGCGTGACCTTCCTCGAGGGCGGGGCGCTGTGATAGCGTGGCGCCGCCAGCAGGCTCCTACACATGATCCATCCTCAGAGCAAGACCAAGAAGCAGTCGAGAACTCTCGTTCTTCTGTTCGTCTTGCTCGCGATGGGACTGCGTGTCCTCCACACGCCCATTCACTTGGCGCAAGAGGAGCATCTCGGGGCAGGCGGACATCCGATCTCGCATGCCGCAGAAGGCGAAGGTCATTCTGACGATGACCACGAGCATGACGAGGACCACGTTCCCCACCCTGCGCTCGATCATGCAAGTGATCTGATCGCCCAGAGAACGCAAGTCAAGCAGACGACCATTGATCTGCCAGCGTTACCTCTGGAAGAAAGCTGGTCGCTTCCGGCTCCTCGGGCGTTGTCCAAGGCAACTCAGCCCGAGCATAGACCGCCGAAGCCACGGCCGCGATTAGCTCCGCGGCCGCGGGGCCCTCCCGCAGCAATCTGATTTGAACCCGTAGTCCGCGCCATGCCGAACGGCATTGGCGTGAGACGTCGCGAGCAGAGTGACTTCGGTCACTGCTCGCGAAAGCAAATCAGTTCAGAACCGCTGCACGCGCAATTACGCGCATAGAGGACCCCACATGATCAAGTTAGAGGGCCAACTACACGTTGGCTATTCCGTCGCATTGTCTGCACTCCTGCTCTTTGCGGGCGGGTGTGCTCCCGCCACAAGTCAAACCGTCTCTGCAGCTGAGGCAGAGGAAGAAGAGCCAGAGCCCGTCGCAGTCACCGTCTTCACGGAGAAGGCCCAGCTCTTCATGGAGTACCCCCGGCTGGTGCCGGGGCTCGAAGCACGGTTCCTAGCTCACGTAACCGTCCTCGCTACCGGGGAACCCGTTCGCAGCGGGCAGCTTCGCCTGGAACTCTCCGAAGGCCCGGGTGGTTCGCGAGTGCTCGAGGCGGCTCAACCCGCACGAGACGGACTCTTCATCCCCGTTGGGACATTCGATGTGCCCGGTCAGTACACGGCACGGATTGTCGTCACGAGTGACCAGATACAAGAGACGATCACTCTTCAGCCAATCGTCGTGCACGCTGACATGGCGAGCGCCTTCGAAGCGGCAGAAGCCGAGGCGACAGATGAACCCGCGGATGTCGTTCCCTTCCTGCTCGAGCAGCAGTGGAAGATCGGCCTCCTCATGGAGCAGGTCGAGCGACACTCCCTCACCCAACGACTCCAGGTGCCCGGAGAAGTAGAGGCTCCGCTCCATGCCATGGCCGTCGTAAGCGCACCCTTGGCAGGTCGCCTCCTCCCTCCCGAGTCAGGGAGTCTCCCCCACCTAGGTGACCGGGTAGAGAAAGGTCAGGTGCTCGCGGTTCTGGAGCCACCTCTTACGACTTCTGACACAGCTCAGCTTGTCGCGAACGAGACCAACCACGACACGCTCGAGATGGAGCTCTTGCTCCGCGAGTTCGATGTTCAAGCCAAGACGTTGGAGATCGAACAGGCTCTGCAGCAAAGCGAGGCTCAGCTCGAATTCGCCCAGCAAGCCCTTGCCAGAATCGAGGACCTTCGCACAAAGGACCTCGGCACCGTGGCGGAGCTCCAGGCGGCTCGTCGCGACGTGGAGTTGGCCAAGCGCGCCAGCGAGGGTTCCGAGGCGTTGAAAGTGTCGTTCGCCCAGGCGAAAGACCAGCTTGATGGGCTACGGACTCGCAGTGCTGCGGTCCGTTCCGACGCCAAGCCAAGTGGGCCGCCGCGCCACGCACTCG
>CAYGTG010000762.1:0-4524 GCA_964352485.1 uncultured Nannocystaceae bacterium
CGTCACGTTGGCCGCGACGCGCGGCATGCCGAAGCTCGACAGCGGCGCCACCCCATCGGGCGAGACGACGTCGGTGGGGCCGATGCCGCTGACCAACGCCGAGCCTAGGGCGGTGAACCGATTGTGCAGCAGCTTCGCCCGGTCTCGGGCCTGCTCCCAAGCGGCTTCGTCCTCGGGCCAAAACGGCCCGTCCTTTTCGGGGAACAAGAACGAACCAGGCTCCAGCACCAGGCGGTTGTCGGCGGAGCTGCTCGTCTCCATGTAGCCGAAGGCGTACTGCAACCCGCCGAGCGGCTCGGTGGTGCAGCCGCACGGTGCGATCGTGCCGGCGACTCGCGCGAAGGAGTACAGGTGGAACTCGGCGCGCGCGCCATCCGTGCTCGGCGTCTGGGCGCCGTCGGCCGAGGACTGCTCCGCCGTGGTGCCGGGCTTGGTGGACGTGCCGCCGCAGGTCGCTCCGGTCGCAGCGATCACGCACAGGCTGAAGGCGGCGCCGGTCGCCCAGCGCGAAGAAGATCGAGGCTGCGACACGCCCGAAAATTGCCTGATTTGCGCGCAAGCGCAACCGCAGAAGACCGCGAGCACCACGCGACCGCCCCGGCGTGCGGGTTCTCGCTGCGGCTACAGCGTCTTCGCGAAGGCGGAGACGTCACTGATCTCCTGCGCGGTCAGCTTTTTGCTGTACGACTTCATCTTGGTTCCCGGGACGCCTTTGGTGACCGCCTTCTTGATGCGAGAGACGCCCATCGGGGTGATCGAAGCCAGCTCGACCTTCTTGCCGAACTTGGTCTCGCCCTTGCCGTCGGTGCCGTGGCAGGACTTGCACTTGGCCAGGTAGAGCTTGCGGCCGTTCGCCTTGTCCACGGCCGGCTTCGGCGCAGCCTTGGGTTTCGCCTTCGCTGCGGGCTTGGCCGCCTTCTTGGGCGCCGGGTCAGGCTCCGGATCGACCGCAGCTGCAGGCACCGCCTCCGCCGCCGCTTCGGCCTCCGCGTCCGCATCGGGCTCCGCCTCCGCCGCCGCTTCGGGCTCCGCCTCCGCCGCCGCATCGGGTTCCGCCTCCGCCGCCGCTTCGGATTCGGCCTCCGCGTCTGGAGCTGACTCTGTATCGCCCTGAGCGTCGGGGGCCGGCTCGGCGTCCACAGGCTCGGCCTCGGGGCTGTCCTCGGTCGGTTCGATCCGCGCGGTGGGGGTGGGTTCCACCGGCTCCTGGCCGCGTTGCTTGACCACGAATGCCGCGAGCGCGTCGATGTCTTCCTCGGAGAGTTTGTCTGCGAACTTGGGCATCGCGGCGTATTCGCCGAACAAGTCGCCTTGGGCGCTGTCTCGAATCACCCGCGCGACCCAGGCCTGAGAGCCGTGGCCGTGCAGGTTGGGCCCATCGCCCTCTTCGCCCGCCTCGACCTCGTGGCATGCGTTGCACTCGAGCTCATCCTCCCACAGCGCAGCGCCCTTTTTCGCCAGCGCCTCATCGACGACCTGGTCCCCCTGCAGCTGCATCAGGTACTCGATCAGCGGCTCGAACTGCTCGGCCGGCAGGTCTTCTTCCGGGTAGGCCTCCATCTCGTCCTTCATCTTCGTGTTGCCGAAGAAGCGCGGGTCAGCCGCGTTGCGCACGAGGGCCGAGACCCATGCACGGGACGAGTAGTCCTCGAGGGACGGGCCCTCGTCGCCGCCGAAGCCGCCGAGCGCGTGGCACCCCTGGCAGTGCTCCTTGAAGAGCATCTTCGTCCGGTACTGCGGGTCGTTGAAGAACACCGCCGGGCCCCCGAGCGGGACCACCCCCATCTTGGCGTAGGCGCGTGCCTCCTCCGCCGACGCCTCCGCCGCAGCGACGGACTTTTGGAACTCCCCATCCGCTGCGTCCGACTGCAGGCCGTAGGCCGTCAGGCCGATGGTTCCGGTCATCAGCAGGCCCATGCCGGCGAGGATCAGGAACCGTCCCGCCTTGCCCCCCACCCGGTCGACAAACGGGGCAACGAGCAGGAACGTGACCGCGGCACCGGGGATGACCATGGTCGCCACCGGCTCCATCGGTCCCTCGAAGAACATCCGCAGCTTGTAGAGGAACAGGAAGTACCACTCTGGGCGGGCCTGGAAGTTCTCCGTGGGATCGGCAGGGCCCAGCAGCTCCGCGCCGTGCGTGGAGATCGTCAGCGCCACGATGAAGCCTCCGACCGCCGCCATCGCGAGGACGTCGAGAAACGCCTGCGCGGGGAAGTAGCGCTGCGTGGTCTTGTGCGCTTCGGCGTCCGACATCCCTTGGGGTGCGGGCAGGCCGTGCTGTGCACGCTGCCGACTGACCAGCCAGATCAGCGCCCCAAATGCGGCGGGCAACACGAACACGTGCAGGGCGTACAGGCGCAAGATGCTGAGGTTGCCCGCATCCGAGCCCCCTTGAACCATCGTTCGAATGATCTCGCCGCCGGGCGTCTGCTCGGCGATCGACAGCTCGACCTGGATGCCCCAATAGCCGGCCTGATCCCAAGGAAGCGGATTCCCGGTGAGGCCGAGCGCAAGCCCGACGCCGAGCATTGCGATGCCTGCCCACCACGTGACCTCGCGCGGCGCCTGGTAGACCCGGTGCAGCACCATCTGGGTCAGCCACAGGCCGATCACCACGATGAACACCGAGGTGCCGTGGTAGTGCAGCCCGCGGACAAACCAGCCCATGGTGACCTGGTCTTGAATGTAGGCGGTCGAGGCCCAAGCGTCGGTCGCCGACGGGCTGTAGTAGGTCGCGAGCACGATGCCGAGCACCGCCTGCTGCACGAACAAGTACGCGACGACGGCCGGAAAGACGTGCCGAAGGCGAACGCCGCCGTGCACCAGCCGGTCCCGAAACATCTCCCAGCTGGAGATCAGACCCATCCGGTCTTCGACCGCGTCGACGAGGTTGTCGATCATGCTCATACGATCGGCTCCTTGCCTTCGATGCCCTGCTTGAAGCGCTGGTAGCGGATCTGGACCAGGCTCTCATCGACCTGCGTCTCCAGCGTGTCCATCGCCCGCGGTGATGGACCTTCTTCGACCCCGCCTTCGATCGTGAACCACGAGTTGTGGCACGCGCACAGGAACTTCTTCTTCTCCGGGACGTAGTCGATACCGCAGCCTAGGTGCGGGCAGACGGTCGAGAACGCCACGAGCTCGTCGCCTTGCGCCAAGACCCACGCGGACCCGACCTTCACCTGAACGACGCGGTTCCACGCATCGACCCGGTCCGCGTAGATGTCGACCTTGACCGGGTCCTCCCCGAACCCGGTGCGGCCGCCCACCGGCACGAACTCGTCCGCACCGCTGGTCGTCGCGTTGCCCAGCGGGTACGCCAACATCGCGACCGCAGGGCCAAGTGCAGCCCCCGCGAGCCCAACGCTCACCGCCGAGAACCCGATCGTCAAGAACCCGCGCCGGGACCCACCCGCCGCACCATCATTGTCTTCGCCTTGAGCCATGCGCTTGTCGACGCCGCCATCGTATCGAGGCCGCGACGATTGCACTACGGGGGAAGGCGAATCTCGTTACGGGCGCGAGCGGCACTACTCGACGGTCAGGCAGCAGAGCGTGTACGGATCGGCTGGCTCGGCCTCGCCGATCGCGGTGCCGACGGAGGCCTCGCAGGCGACGTTGGTGACCGAGGCTCCAGATGCGCGCGCAGATCCGACGGCGTTGGCGGAGGAGGTCCCGCCCTGCTCGCAATCTCCGCCGATATCGATCACTCCGGAGATGCCCGGGGTCCCAGTGCAGTCTGACTGGCTCCAGAGTTGGACTGTGCCTGAGCACTCCCCTTCAGGAGCCGCGCACGTGCACGGCGCACAGTCTCGCCCGTCATCCACGGACGCATGACGAACGAACCGATCCGAGTAAGCCCCGGCCGCACACTCCAGATCACCGGCCTGCCACACACAGAGCCGGCTCTCGAAGCCCGCCGCAGGCCGTGGCAGGCAAAGTCCATCACCCGCGCAACTACCCGATATGGGACTTGCTCCACCGCACACGGTGCTTCGCGAGTTCCAAGCCGTCTCCGGGATCTCGACCGACTCGGTCGGGGAGCAGCTACCACCGCTAACCCCTGGATCAGGAACTTCCCAGTAGCGAGCCTGAAACTCGTCGGGTTCGGAGCTGCACGTGCCGCTGGGATTGAGCGAGAACGTGTCATTTGGCGTTAAACAGCCGCTGTCGGAATCGTGGAACTCGAGCGTAATTGAGGCACAGCTCGCTCCGCTGGCGGCTCCGCACTCGCAGTCGCAAGCCGCGGGCGCTGCCTGCAGGTCGTCGAAGGCGCTGAACGCCGGGTCCGGAAATGCGTCTGGACACTCGGGAACGTCACCTGCTTTTAGCGTCTCGGCCCAAACAACAGGCCCCGCCCAGCCCGCGGGCGCGTCCTCGACACACACGTTCCCACCGCCACACCCCTCGGGACCCGTGGTCTCGTCGGTGGCCGAGGTGGGCTCCGTCTCGGTATCCGTCATGTCCGGGCCGACGGTGGTGGGCCCATCGGTCGTCGGGCCCCCGGTCGGACCGCTGCTC
>CAYGTG010000763.1:0-4519 GCA_964352485.1 uncultured Nannocystaceae bacterium
CCACTGCTGGAAGTCGGCCTGCAGCGCGGCTGCGTCGGCGTAGGGCTGTCCCTTGCCGAGCAGAGCGAAGTCGTCGACGAACACGACGAGCCCGTACTGGGGAGCGCTGGGAAGCTCGAGCGCGTCAATCGCTTGGTCGACGGCCAGGATCTGCTCGGCGAGCGTGCTGAGGAAGGGGCCCATGGTGGTGGACACATCCATGACGAAGACGACGTCGATGTCTTGTTCGCAGATCTCGGGGCCGGCGGAGTCGGGGTCGACGGTTGTGCTTGGGGGCGCTCCAACGTCGAGGATGAGCCCCCCGCCGGTCGAGCCTGGCTCCGTCGTCTCGCCGTCTCCACGTTCGCCTCCGCCGCCGGTGCTGTCGCTGAGTGTGGTGGGGAGCGGGCCTGAGGCTTGCTCGTCTTCACGGAGCTCGGTCGAGCACGCCATGAGCAAGCCCGTGGCGGCCATCCAACGTTGTCGTCTACACATCACCACAGGTGTAGTGAGCCAGGGTTGGCACCTCGGGTCAAAATGTTAATGGGCGATGCCCAGGCTTGGGGGCGGACGGCACGGTGCGGCCTGCAAGCTCAGCGCATGCCCCAGGGGCCCCGTCTGGGTTCACGCTGGACGTGCATCGTGGCGCCGGATTTGTTCTTGAGCAGGGCATGCTCCAGGGCAAATGCTCCCGCGCCTCGGCGAGCGTCGGCGCTGGACTCCCGGGTGCGATGGACCTCGATCCGGGCCCCGATCAGCGTGCCCAAAGAGTCGTCTGCCGCAGCTTTCTCGGTCAGAAGGACAACGTGGCTGTTGTGTTGGCGGGCGAGTCCGAGCAGCCGTCCTTGCCACGCTTCACGCCCCGAGGGAGGGGCGCCTTGGGTGAAATCGAGGACGAGGATGCCGAAGGCACCGCTGCGCAGGAGCAGCTCGGCGGCTTTGCACAAGGCGTGCGGCTGAGCGCGGGTCGGGCGGGGGCCGCCAGGAAGGGGCACATGGATGACGAGCAGTGCATCCAGGTCGATGCCACATGCGGCGAGATCGGGTGGATACAGAGACCCTCCGCGGGGTTGAATCCACGCTGCCGTTTCTCCGGCCTGTTGTGCGTCTCGAAGGACCCGAACGGCAGCGGAGGTTCGTGCCGTGGCGACCGGACCCTCGGGGTCTGCGGAGAGCTCGAGCAAGCGTCCCGGACCTACGGCGCCATAGAGGGTTTGGGCTTGGGAGTCGTCACGCGGTTGGGGCGCTTCGGCTTGGGAGGATGCACGGGCGACATGCGGCAGTCGAAGCAGCGCAGCGTTCACACCGACATGGTACTGTTTTTGTGTTCAGTGTCAATGGCATGCAAGCCCGAGCGCGCAACATTCACTCACCGCGTTCGGCCAACACCGACACCAGCACGGCATGAATCGCCTTGTCCTCGAGCCCGCGCAGCGTCCCCAACACGCTCGCCGTCCAGTCCTGCAGTCCAAGTGCGGCAATGCCGGCCGGTGTGAGCGGTACTTCGGTTTCTTTGCGGTACACCGCGCGCAGCAGCGTCCGCAGTCTTCGCGTTGGCACCTCGCGCAATCCCACTCCTCGAAGGGCTTCTCCAGACGTCATCCGCTGGCATGATGGCGAGTTTCGGACCCGACTGCTAGACCAGGTCCACTGAGCTCCCGGCACCCCTCGCCATGACCGTCTCGCTCCGATTGTTCTCGCGCCGCGTCGCGTCTTCCTCCTCCGCCGGAGCGCGGGTCGCTGGTGCGTTCTTCTGGGCCGCGTGCGTCCTGACAGCCTCCGTGACCACAGCCGGCTGCGACAAGAGCGAGTCGACCCAGCTGGACGAGAAAATTCTCCCGCACGTCCGGACGGCGCAGGTCCGGCTCATCGAGCCCAGGCCACGCTCACGCCACCTCGCCCCCTTGCAGGCCCATCGCCGGGCTCGCCTGTCGCCTCGTACCGGCGGCCAGGTACTGGTGTTGGCCGCCGAGGAGGAGCAGAAGGTCAAACAAGGCACCACGCTCGTTCGGTTCGCAGCGCAGGACTCCAAGGGAGGGTTGATGTCGGCCAAAGCGTCGATCTCCCAGGTCCAAGAGAGTCTCACCGACACCAAGCGCGAGCTCGAAGACGCTCGCGACCTCGTCTCCAAAGGCGCTGGAACCACGCGCGAGGTCGAGCGCCTCGAAAGCCAGCTCACCTCGCTGCAGGCGCAGCTCACCAACGCCAAGGGCTCGCTGGTCCAGGCCAAAGACCGGGTGGGCGCGGCGACGATCGTCGCCCCATTCTCCGGGACGATCACCGTGGTCGATACCGAAGTGGGGGAGTTCATGGCCCCCGGCGCCGTGGCGATCGTGCTGGCCGAACTCGATCCCATCGCCGTGGACGTTCCGTTGACGCAGAGTGAAGTCGAAGTCTATGACCGAGAAGGGGGCCTCTCGTTCGAGGTCGAGGCTCGCGGCAGAGCCGTGAAGGCCGAGCTCGAATACATCTCGAGCGAGTCGGCCGACGGCTCGACCTTCACCGCGAGGCTCAAGCTCTCCAACCCAGGCGAGACGCTGCGCAGCGGCGAGTTGGTGGACGTCGAAGTATTCGGCGTCGCCGGGGCAAAGGTCACCGCCGTACCGTTCACCGCGGTCCGGTGGTCCGCCGAGCAAGCCTACGTCCTCACGGTCGCCGATGACGGGTCGCTGACTCGCGTCGACGTGCTGCTCGTGGACGAATCTGAAGACGACGTCATCATCGAAGGCGAGCTCGTGGCGGGGGTCCGCGTGGTCGAGACCGGGCCGACCGCGTTGCGTGACGGTGACATCGTCGAAGTCGTAGCAGCGCCGGGCGAGACCCTGGCCGCAGGATGACGCACCGTGTTCGATCGCATCATCAAGCTCTCGATCGGGAACCCGGTCTTCGTCAACCTGGCTTTCCTCCTCATCGTTGCTGCGGGGACGATCGCCGCCTTCAACTTACCGCGAGAGGAGTTTCCCGAGATTTCGCTCGACAGGGTGATTGCGACCGTCGTCTATCCTGGCGCGACCGCGGAGGACGTCGAAGAACTCATCACCAAGCCTATCGAGGACGAACTCGATGACGTCAGCGACATCGACAAGATCGAGTCCACGTCGCAAGAAGGTGTCTCCAGCGTCGTCATTACCTTCTTGGAGGGGACCGACTTGGTCACCGCGCGCTCGGAGGTCGAAAAAGCCGTCGCTGCGGTCGATTCGTTTCCCGACGACGCCGAAAACCCGGTGGTCAAGGAACTCGAGCTCGAGATTCCCGTCGTCTCGGTCGCGCTCACCGGCGACCCTGGCGCCACGCGGCTCGTCGAAGACATCTCCGAGGCGTTCCGCGATGTCGATGGCGTGGCTGCCGTCAACCTCAGCGGTCTCTCCGAGCCCCGTATCTTCGTCGACCTCGACGAGCGCCAGCTTCGAGCTCTGCGGCTGCAGCCCGCTGCGGTTGCCACGGCCATTCGCAACGCGCAAGCCAACGTTCCGGCGGGGTCGGTCGAGCTCACCGGGCAAGACCTCTTCGTCAAAACCGAGAAGAACCTCAAGTCTGCTGCCGACGTCGCCCGCATCCCACTTGCACCTGGATCTCGCCTACGCATCGGGGACGTCGCCGACGTCAAGTTCGTAACCGAGCCCAGCGACACCGAGCGCTGGGTCGATGGCCTTCCTGCCGTCAAGCTGACGATCAGCCGGGAGAAGACCGCCGACCCGCTCGGCATTCGCGACGACATCGTCGAGAAGGTCGAGGCGCTGCAGTCCACGCTGCCGCCGGGCATGCAGCTGTATGTCTCCGACAACTTCACCAGCACGATCGACGACCGCCTCGATGTCGTGGCCGTCAACGCGTTGGGCGGCGCTGTGCTGGTCATCATCGTGCTTTTGGTGATGTCCGGGTTCCGCCAAGCCGTGCTTGCGGTCTGGGGCATGCCCATCTCGTTCTTGATGGCCACGTTCTTGATGGACCAGACCGGGCTGAGCATCAACGTCGTCTCGACGTTTGGACTGCTCATCGCGATCGGGATCATCGTCGACGACGCGATCGTGGTGATCGAGAACGTCCAGCGCCACATGGAGATGGGCAAGGAACAGGTCCGTGCGGTCTTTGACGGCACCAAGGAGGTCTTGCTGCCGGTCACGGTCGCGGTGACCACCACCTGCCTGGCGTTCTTTCCGCTGACCATGGTCAGCGGCACGATGGGGCGGATCATGAAGATCCTGCCCCTGGTGGTGATCTTCTGCCTCATCGGGTCCCTGTTCGAGGCCATCTTCATCCTGCCGGGCCACCTGGCCGAGTTCGGGAAAGCGGGCAAGGAGGGGCGGACCGCCAGACTCTCGACCCGCATGCAGTCCGTCTATCGGGTGCCGCTGCGTTGGTGCGTGCGCCATCCGTGGATCACGTTGCTTCTGGTCGTCCTGGGCTTCGTCGGGACGCTTGGGCTGGCGAGCAAGATGCCGTTCCAGGTCAACGCGCCGGCCAAGCCGTTCGACATCGGGGTCAGCTACGAGATCATGCCGGGCAAGTCCCAAGCCCAAACCCGGTCGCAGGGCGATGC
>CAYGTG010000764.1:0-1227 GCA_964352485.1 uncultured Nannocystaceae bacterium
GCGCGGAGATGTGTAAACGACACCTCACCTACGAGGCGCAGGTCCTCGGGGCTTGGCACGTCGCGCTGCCGCGAGGACCTGCGCCTCGTAGGTGAGATTAAAACCTGCGGGTCCGACGATGACGCGAGCCGACAGCGCCTTGGCTGGAAGCGGAAACTGGCTCGACTCGAACGTGGGTCCGCGCAGGACTCCGTCGGACGCGGTGCCGACGCGCAGCCCGTGTGCCCGCAGCCGCACCCCGAGTCGTAGGGCGAACCCGGCAAGCTCGGCATCGGGCGCGACGAGCAGAACATCAAAGGGCGACAGACCGGGTACGGCGTGGGTGCCGAACCGAGTCAACGGACCCAGTTCTTCAGCCGGAACCGACGGCGGCCTCCACTGTAAATGGGGCTCGAGGTCAGCCGCCGCTTCGACCTGCTCCACCGCGTCTCGGAACGCGTCCGAGCGACGGTCCCTGCGACAACGAAGCAGCGAAACTCGGCGGGGTCCGGTCCAGGCGCCTCGCAGCTCCCCGAGCAGGCCCTCAGGGAACGTGTCGAGGACCAGCGTGTCAGCGCGAAGCTCGATGCAGGTCTCGAGTACGAAACGGCGCAACGCGTCGGGGCTTGACGGCTTGGGACACGCGATGAATGGAACGCCCAGCGCGGCTGGAACCTCGATAGTCCGAACGAGAACCGTCGCCTCCGCTCCCAGCCTCCGCAGTGCCCTCACCAGCGTCGAACCGCGCGTCGCATGCCCGTAGCCCCCGCCGAGCGCGTACACCAGGATGCGGCGAGTCAGGTGCCTTCCCACTGGTCGTCGACGGCCGCGCCGAACTCTGACCCGTCCTCGTCGAACAGCCCGTAGTCGTCATCCGTGTAGGGGTCGTCCAACTCCGAGTGGTAGTACCAATAGAAGTAGGGATCATCCCGCATGAACGCGTAGGAGCGTCGTTTGGCTGGGTCGTCCAAGGTCGTTCGCACGCACGCAATGCAGACCTCGGCCTCGGAGAGCAAGCGAATGTGGATGCGACACACAGGCTTCTGACACGTCGCGCAGGTCCCCGTTGCGGGAAACTGGCAGCGCTTCTTGAACAGGATCCCTGCGGTTTCGCGACAGCGGCTCAAGACTCGTGCTCCTGGACGTAGATCATCGCCGCGACCCGCTGCTCAACACTCAGCTCGGTCACCCCAAGAAAACCGACAGCCTTCTCAGGCAATGCGTCGTCGACGGTTCCGACCTGCACGC
>CAYGTG010000764.1:1237-4515 GCA_964352485.1 uncultured Nannocystaceae bacterium
CTGCACGCCTCCTCGGTTGACGATCCAGCGCCCCCCTTCGGAGGTGACCGTCACCGCGTCGTCCGACACGGCGCCTCCAGGCTTCTTCGTTCCCAGCTCGCCGAGCTCGGTGCCATCGTCCCGCTGGAGCTTGTAGCCAGCGCCCTTGCGCTTGACCTTGAGCACCGCGGTTTCGTCGTCTTTGTAGACCTTGAAGCCGTAGTCCTTCTGTTTGACCTTGGCCTTCGTCGTACCGTCGGGGCCCTTGAGCTTGACCCGATCTGCACCCACCGAGATCTTGCCCAGGGCCGCTCCGTCGGCAGACACGAGCGAGTAGCCGTCGCCTTTGGGCTTTGCGGTTGCCCAAACCGACCCCGCCGCGGCGACTTCGAACCCCGCCCTTGTCTGGGTCGACGTCGCCGCGACCGCCCCGGACTGGCCGGGTTCGGGTTCGTTCGACCCACAGCCCCAAAGCAGTACCAAGGCGGTGAAAAACGGGCGTAGCCAGCGCACGACCAATCCTACACCGTCGCGCGGCGGGGTTGCACGACGGATCCTCGTACGCTAACAGACCATACTCGTGCTGCTGGGTGCTCGTATCCTCGTCACAGGAGCGGCCGGCTTCATTGGCCGACATCTTGTCGTACGACTCGTGCAGCTCGGTGCGGAGGTGACCGGCCTCGACGCCGCGTCGTGGGAGGACGCCCCCTGCCCCATGCTCTGCATGGACATCCGCAAGGGTGACGACCTGACCGACGCCGTTCGAGAGGTTCGACCCGAGACAGTCTTCCATCTGGCCGCCTGTGTCGGCGTCCGACAGTCCGTCGACGCCGCTGGCCTCTACTTCGACACCAACGTCACCGGCACGAGCAACGTGGTCGCGGCCGCTGCCCAAGCGGGTACCCGGCATCTGATCTTCAGCTCGTCCAGCTCGGTCTACGGCGCATCGTCACCGGCCCCCAGCCGTCCCGACGACGCGCTCAACCCACGCTCCCCGTACGCGGAGTCGAAGGCCGCCGCTGAGAGTGCGGTTCGTGCGTTCGCTGGACTCAGCACCGTGACCAGGCTGTTCACCGTCTACGGGCCTGGGATGCGACATGATCTTGCGTTGCGACGGTTCATTCTCGCGGTGGCAAACGGCGAGCCCATCACCCTGATGGGCGACGGAACCTCTCGCCGGGACTACACCCACGTCTCGGACATCGTCTCGGGCTTCATCGCAGCGCTTGGGCGCTCCGCGCCAGAGCCACTGACGTGCAACCTCGGCACCGGCAGCTCCATCGCCCTGTCTGACGTCGTTCGGACCATCGAGGCAGCGGTGGGGCGTGCTGCACAGGTCGTCCGCGCCGAGCCCCACCCCGCGGATTCTTTGTACACGTGCGCCCATCTGGGGCGCTCGACACAGCACCTTGGGTTTCAACCGAGGGTCCCATTCGAACGTGGGCTCCGGGAGCTCGCCACCAGCCTCCTTGCACGTTCGTAGCGCGCACGAAAAAGCCCACCGCGACCAAGGTCGGGGTGGGCCTTCCGCATGCGCTCTTCAGCGCCGAAGCTAGACCTCTTCGGCCTTGTCCGCGGGCGCTGCCGGCGAAGGAGCGTCGGCTTGTACGCGGGGGTCAGCACCCCGGTGTGCGCCCGCCGTCTTGTTGAGCACTTCAGCCTGCGCAGCGTTGACCTGCTTGCCGTGGTGCATGTCCTGGTAGCGCTTGTCCACCCCGTTCGGGCCGCGCGGCGCGAGTCCAGCCTTCTTGAGCAGCACGTCGGGACGCTTGCGCTCGTCCTCGGACGCCGCCGCGTGAACGTGCTCGAGCTTTGCCATCAACTCCTTCTGATACGCCTGCATCTTCTCGGCGATGCGCGTGCGCTTGCCCTTCTCGCGCTGCAGGTCCTCTTGGTACCGGCTGAGGAAGTAGCCGATGGTCTCGGTCCGGATCTTGATCGAACCGGTCGGCTTGTTCTCGTCGATGTCCTTGAACGAGAAGTACGGGGTCCCGGAGCTCTCCACGATCTCTTCGATGACCGTGTAGATGGGCGCGTCGTGCCCACACTTGAAGCTCGACAGCTCGAGCGCCACCAGGTTGGGGTGACGCGCGGTGTACTTCGCTGCCCAGACCTTCTGGTTGGTGTTCTCCGAGTAGGAGTTCTTCCAGACGTCGTAGATGTCGAACGGATCGCTGATGAACCCGGCTTTGACGTCCTCTCCGAACAGCGGATTGACGATGTCGTCGTCGATCGGCAGCGAGTGAATCGTGAACACGGGATACCCGAGCTTCTGAAGCTCGTCGGGGATCTCGTGATTCATGCCGGGGTCGTTGTGATACGGGCGCGCCAGCAGCACGATGCCCAGACCGTCGGTCTCCTCGAGGTGCTTGAGAACTTCGCGTCCCTTGTCTCGAAGCTTGGCCACGTAGTTCTCCTGGGCAAGGTAGCCCTGGTCCACCGCGGCGCTGTTCTCCTCTTCGGAGAGTCCGAACACGTCGCCGAAGTAGCGGAGCATCTCGCGCTTGCAAAGCTTCGGTTCCCGCATGTGCACGAACGGCACGATGTGCAGGATGTTGTTCTTGACGAACAGGTCCTCCTCTTTGACGAACGCAGCCTTGGTGGTGTCGGCACTGCCGACAACCGTGGGACAGGCGCGGGCACCGTTGGCCGAGCTCAGCCAGGTGTCCATGGAGTCGACCTGCGGGAACACGATGAGGTCCAGCGCCTTCTTGGCGTGCTTCTTCTCGAGCAGGTTGTGCATGTGCGCGAGGCACACCTTGGACGGGAAGCAGGGGTCGATCGCGCCGCGCTTCGCACCCTCTTTGTACATCTCCTCGGAGGTGTAGTCGGAGTAGACGAGGTTGCGGGCTTTGATGCCCAGTGACTCGAAGTACGCCGAGAAGAACGGGTTCTGCGAGTACTGGTTGAGCACCCGAGGAATGCCGATCCGCAGGTTGCCGCGGTTGCGGATCTTCTCCGCCCGCTCCTGGGCAGCAGCTTGTCGGTCGGCGAGGATCTTTGCGGGACCCTTGCCACCGGTGGTCTGCAGCAGCTTTGCGACGCGCTCGCTTCGGTTGAGCCGCTTGAGCAGGCCGCTGACTTTCTCGGCGTGCTTGGCCATCGAGTCCGGGAGGACGACCTCCTCGGGCAGGCCCACGCCGAGCTCGACCTCTGCAGGGTCGTCGGCGACGATCGGCGGCTTCTGTGCCTTCCAGATGTCCTTCGCAGCGACGGCGGCGAGGTTCGGGTAATCCTTCTTGATCTGGTCGAGGCCGCCCTTGATCTTGCGCATCGACTCGACGTCCTCGACCTCGCCC
>CAYGTG010000765.1:0-2101 GCA_964352485.1 uncultured Nannocystaceae bacterium
TCTGGACCCCGAGGACGCTCGGAGCCTCCTCACCAGTGTGATCGCCGAGCAGGGCCTCGAGAAGCTCAGCGCCCGCCGTTTTCCGCAGCCCAAAGTGTTGGCTTCGCTGATCGGGCTGTCCGGGTCCACGCTCACGCCGCTGGCCGAGATCATCGCGGAGCGAGCCCCCAAGCTCGTTCCCCAGCTCCCCGCCATCGAGGATACGGCGCGGCGCTACGCGGAGCGCAAGCGAGCGAACAACATCGTCGACTTCAATGACCTGATCACCTTATGGCGCCGGTTGCTGGTCGACCCGGCGTGCAGCGAGGTCGCGGACGAGCTCAAGGGCGCCTACGACCACGTGTTGGTCGACGAATACCAAGACGTCACGGCGCTCCAGGGAAACCTGTGCGACCAAATGGCCTCGCGGTGCGGCAGCCTCACCGCAGTGGGTGACGACGCCCAGTCGATCTACGGCTTTCGCGGCGCCGACTTCGAGCAGATCGCCGCGTTCGAGCAGCGCCACCCCACCGGCCGCATCCTCAAGCTCACCACCAACTACCGCAGCACCCCCGAGATCCTCGACCTCGCCAACCGGAGCATCGGGTTCAACCGCCGACAACACTTCAAAGAGCTCAACGCGGTCAACAACAACGGCATGGTGCCTGCGCTCATTCCGTTGCGCGACGTGTACCAACAGGCCGAGTTCGTCGCGCAGCGAGTGCTGGAGATCCACCACGAGCAGAACCTTCCGCTGCGCAAGATGGCCGTGCTCTATCGCAACCACGCGCACAGCCTGGAGCTGCAGGTCGAGCTCACCCGCCGCCAGATCCCCTACAGCATCCGCTCGGGGGTGAAGTTCTTCGAGCAGGCGCACATCAAGGATGTCGTGGCGTACCTGCGCGCTCGCGAGAACCCGCGTGACGAGCTGGCGTGGCTGAGGCTGCTGCGACAATGGCCTGGTGTCGGCGTACAGACGGCCGAGGCCCTGTCGCTCAAGCTGGCCGGTCACGACCCCGAAACGCAGCGGCAGGCGCCTGCCGACATCCTGTTCTCGGCTGCCCAGACCGCGCGCGGCCAGGCCAAGCAAGCGCTGGCTCGGCTTGGCGCGCTGTGGAACACTCTGCACGAGCCCGAGCAACGCAGTCCCGGTGCTGCGATCAAGCAGGTCGTCGAGGAGCACTACCGCGAGTTTGCGGAGCGCTCCTTCACCAACGCCGATGCCCGCAAAGAGGACCTTGAGCACCTTGCCGAGTACGCGGACCGCTTCGGAGGGCCCGAAGCCTTCCTCAGCGAGCTGGCGCTGGTCCAAGGCATCTCGGCCGAGAACATCGTCTCTGGCGAGGAGCCCGACGACAAGCTCATCCTCACCACGGTGCACCAGGCTAAGGGGTTGGAGTGGCCGATATGCTTCATGATCTGGATGGCCGACGGACGCTTTCCTTCGGCGGTCGCCCTGCGCTCCCCGGTCGAGACCGAAGAAGAACGCCGGTTGTTCTACGTCGCCACGACGCGGGCGATGTCGGAGCTGTACATGCTCTACCCGACGATCGAAGAGGCGCGTGATGGCCCCTCTCGGATGATGCGACCGAGCAAGTTCTTGGTCGAGCTCGACCGAAGCCCACGCGTCTTCGAGCGCTGGCAGATCATGGAAGAGGCGCTCGACGACGCAGAGTAGACGGGTCGCACGCGGATTCCGCTCCCACGTCCGCTGCGTGGACCATACTCTTGCAGTCCTCCCCCTCAAGGCACCAAGACCCATGATCTTGATCGAGCCAGGACTCGACATTGTCGTCGTCGATGACAACGCCGCGGACCTCCTCATTACCGACATCGTGTTCCAGCGCTCGCACCTGACCAACCCGGTCGCGCTGCTCGACTCCGGCGAGGAGGCAATGATCCATTTGGGCGAGGTTGCGGCGCAGGGTCGGCCCCCACCCGCCCTCGTCACGCTCGACGTGAACATGCACGGCGTGAACGGCTTCGACATCGTGCGTTTCATCCGCGGTCACGACGCATTCGCCGAGTTCCCGATCATCGCGGTTCTGACCAGCTCCGAGGCACAGACCGACCGACAGCGCTCGACCGAGTTGGGGGCAAACGTCTTCCTGACCAAGAAGAG
>CAYGTG010000765.1:2111-4514 GCA_964352485.1 uncultured Nannocystaceae bacterium
CGGCGTCACGACCTTCGTCGAGATGATCAACGCCAACTTCAAGAACCGCGCGTAGGCCGGCGCCGCCGGGGGCCACAGGCGGCCCGGATGCGCGCTTGCCCACGGGCGTCGTGCGTCCCATACAGAAGCTGGGCCCGTGCCAGCCACCCCCATGATTGCACCCCTGCCTTCGACCGAGCATGAACGCCTCCAGAGGCTTCGGGCGCTGAAGATCCTCGACACGCCGCCCGAGGAGCGCTTCGATCGCATCACAAGGCTGGCCGCCCGCATCGTCGGAACCCCGATCGTCCTCATTTCACTCGTCGACGAGACTCGGCAGTGGTTCAAATCGACGGTCGGTCTGGATGCCAAGCAGACGCCTCGAGACGTCGCCTTTTGTGCGCATGCGATCTTGGACTCAGAAGTTCTCGTCGTGCCCGATGCACACGCAGACCCGCGATTCGCGACGAATCCGCTCGTGACCGGTGCCCCTCACGTCCGCTTCTACGCCGGAGCGCCCCTGTCGCTGGGTGATGGAGCTCGAATCGGGACGTTGTGTGCAATCGACACCCAAGCTCGGACGCTGTCCGAGGAGGAACGTAGCGCGCTGACCGACCTTGCGCAGGTCGTGGTCGACGAGCTTCACCTTCGCAAACACGTGGTCGAGCTCGAGCAGACGCGGGCGGCGCTCGAAGCCACGGCGGCCGCGCTGCGCCACGCGAACGAGAGCCTCGAGCAGTTTGCCTACCTCGCCTCTCACGACATGCGCGCCCCCCTGAAGACGCTCATCAACCTCGCGGATCTGGCGATGGGGGACCGCGACCCGGACGCGTGTCCCACCGAGCTCAAGCTCATTCGCAGCACCGCCCGGGAGTTGGAGGACGTCGTATCGGGCTACATGCGGCTGTCCCAACTGCAGCTACGCACGCCCTGCGCGTGCCGAGTCTCTACGCTGCTCGAGGAGGCGAGCAAACATCTGCCAACCGACGCCGCCATCGAGCTCCACGGGGACGCGGAACTCCACTGCGATGTTGATCTGATGCGCGCCGCGTTCACGAACCTGTTGCACAACGCTGCGCAGTACGGACCCGGGGGCCTCCAGGTGCGAACCGAGGTCGAAGCCGGGCACGTCCGGATCCGGTTCAGCAACCCAGTGTCGAGCCCGATGGAGGTCGATCAAACCGTGTTCGCCCCCTTTCGCCGGCTCACCCGGGCGGGCGACGGAGCGGGACTCGGGTTGGCGATCGTCGATCGGATCACAAAACTCCATGGAGGCACGGCCCGAGCGAGCAGCTCAGATGGAGCGTTCACGATCGAACTCTCGCTCCGGTCCCTGGACGGCGTCTGAGCGGCGAGCCTGCGCGCTCGGTGCAAGCACGTTCTTGGCGAATAAGAGCGGCATCTCTACCTTTGACGTTCCGCAACCGCGGGTCGCATAGGGGGCCTCAACCCGCGATCGCTGCGGGTACACCCCCCCGAGGTCTTCCGCGATTCCTGCTAGCCTGGGCGTGTGAAGGGCACCGTCGCACTCCTGGGTGGATTCTCGCTGCTTGCGTGTGGCACTGACACCTCGAACGCTTCGGACGACGGGACCGAGACAACCCTGACCGCGACGAGCACCCCGACGACCGGATCGACCGGAGACCCGAGCAGCGCGACCGGCAGTAGCGTCACGGGGGCGAGCAGCATCGGTACGACTTCCTCGTCGGGAGGAACCTCGAACGAAGACGACGACGTGCTGTTCGATCTGGGCGTGCAGCCCGACGCCCCACCCGTCGACGATGGGTGCGCCGGGATCGATTTTCTGTTCGTCATCGACAACTCCGGGAGCATGGGCGCGCAGCAGACCCAGCTCCTGGCGAGCTTCGACGGGTTCATCCTCGGGATCGAGGAGTCCCTCGAGGAGGTGGATAGCTTTCACGTCGGTGTGGTCACCAGCGACGACTATGCGAACAACGAGGTCGGCTGCCAGGTGTTGGGCGACCTCGTTTCGCAGACCCCCGCCGGAGGGGTGTGCGGACCCTTCGCCGGCGGAGACCGATTTCTGACCGATGCGGACAACATCGCGACCCAGTTCCCCTGCATCGGACAGGTGGGTATCACCGGCAGTGGCAATGAGCGGCCGATCAGCGCCCTGGTGGCAGCGCTGAGCGAGGATAACGCTGCGCCAGGAGCCTGCAACGCCAACTTCATCCGGGAAGACGCCATTTTGGTGGTCGTCGTTGTCACGGACGACCCGCCGGTCGTCGGGTTCTTCGACGATGCCGAGCCCACGATCGACACCTCCGGCTGGGCCCCCGCCGTCCTGGCTGCCAAAGGCAACAACCCCGAGGCCGTCGTGGTGATCGGGTTCATCCCGTGGCAGGACGTCTCGTGTGTCCCGCTCACCGCCGAGAGCCCCAACCTGATCGGCTTCGTCGATGC
>CAYGTG010000766.1:0-4511 GCA_964352485.1 uncultured Nannocystaceae bacterium
TGTCGGCTGCGACTTCGAGCAGCGCACGGAAGACACCAAGGTTGAGTGAAGGGCTGCGGAGCGTCTGTCCGACGTGGACGATCGCATTCGCTTGGAGAGCTGTGACGGTCTCCGAAGGCGTGTGGGCCACAGACGCGGCCTCACCGGACACGGGCAGAAGAAACTCGAGACCGGAAGTCAAGTCGTCGTACACGGTCGAGACGACGACAGCGAGAGAGTCCTCGCGAAAACCGACCCCACCCCGAATCCCCGCGTTCGGCTCGACGTATGTCGCACCGGGTCCGTCAAGTCCAACGCCAGTCGCGATCTGATAGAGAGCTTCGCCGAACGACCCACGATCGTAGAGACAGCCAATGGGCTCTCCAAGGAGGGCGGCTGCGAGCCCTTGTTGTAGGTCGGTGACGTTCGGTGAGATCTCACTCCATAGCTCGAACGGCTGGTCTCCCTGGCCCTTGCCACAACTCTCCTCGCCCGAGCCTTCGAGCGGGAACGCGGAGAACCGGCCGGATCCGAACTGAACGTCAAGGCCTTCAGCCTGGAGCTGCGGGGCGATCAGGTTCGTGACTCGGTCGTAGAAGAACGGCAGATAGTCTTCGTCGGCGTAACTCACCGTGTCGAGGAGGAAGAAAACGTCGACCTGGTCGATGACCGGACGGAAATCGAGCTGCCGCGGCGGCGGCTCGGAGCTGAGGTTGAACAGTTGCGGTGCGTAGGTGCCCTGGGTCCGGACGCTGATCACGGCGTTCGCTCCGGCAGACAAACCATCGATCGTGGCAGTGACCTCGGCCCGATCGAACACCGGAGCGTCGGACTCGGGACTGGTCAGCGTGCCGGCGTCGATTTCGCCGGGCCCTTCGAGTGACCACTGCACCATCGCCGTGACGTCGATTTCGTCGCCCGCGTCGGTGAGGGCGATGGCGGTGAAATCACGCTCCTGCCCTCCGGTCGCACTGTCCAGGATTGCGTACACTGGCTCAATGCGCAACGCGCGGAGCTGAGCTGTTGGGCCGGTGGTCGACTCCGCGGTTTCGACCCCGACGGTCGTCTCATCGCCCGTGCTCGTGACCGCGGAAGTGGTCGAGCCTTCGGAGCCTGTGGCGGTGAGCGCGGCAGTGGTCTCGTTCGTGCCGCTCGAACCGTCGGTCCCCTCGGTTGCAGCGCTGGATGTTGCAACCGTCGGTCCGCAGGCCGGTAGGAGCGCGGCCAGAGGAAGGAATCTCGCAGCAATCATTGGCATCTGGATCCGTAGAAGCATCTGCAAGACGCGCTGTCAAGCGAGGCGACGGACCCTGTCCCTCAGGGCCGTAGTGGGGATCAGGTCGGTTGACGCTGGGATGCCAGCGTTGCTTGGACGCTGTGCGTCGCAACTGCGGCGTCGGGGCGATCGGGCCGCAGCCATCCACGACGTACAGCTACGACCCCATCGGCAGGCTATCCACGGAGACCGACCCCGCCTTCGGCACGCGAAGCGTCACGTATACGACCTTCGACCAGGTTGCGGCGACGGTCGATGGGGCGGGACAAACCGTGTTCTCTGAGTATGACGACCTGGGCCGCAAGGTGGTGGAGGTCTCTCCTGAGGGGCAGTCGGACTGGATCTTCGACCAGACCAGGCTTGGGGCGATTTCAGGCTCGAGAAGTCCCGAAAATGTCCAGCGCCGCTACAGCTACGATGATTTTGGGCGGCTCAGCCAGGAGACGACGATCGTGCCCCCAACGGCAGATCTAAACACCGGTGACACGGTGACCGTGGACTACGAGTACCAGCTCGGCGACCGGGTCTCCGCGATCGAGTTCGAAGAGGACCTCGGAATTCGTTTCTCGTACGACGTCGCCGGCTACCATCGCTCGACGCAGTTCTATTCGCCGACGGCAGGGGGCGGCGTGGCGGAGGAACTCGTCTGGGGATGGGAGGAGTCCGATGAGAACACGTCCGTTGTCATCGAAGCGTTCGGGGCCGCCCCGCTCCCCGTCGATCGGACCCGGACGCAACGCCACTACGATGATGCGACCGGTCGCCTCGAGGCGTCGACCACTTCGACCGGCGGATCCAACGTGCAGGCGTACTCGTTCGGTTGGACGCCGGCGGGCGACCTCGAATGGAGGCTCGACTCCCACACCGGACAGGCCGAGGAGTTCGAGCACGACTCGCTTCACCGATTGGTCGAGTCCGAGGTGGCAGGAGTTGTGCGCAGCTACGCCTACGACGCGCTCGGGAACTTCACTGCGAAGGACGGCGTGGGCGAATACACGTACGATGCGGACGGTACGCGGCTGCTGTACACGAGCAACGCCACCAGTTCGACCACGTACCAATACGACGACAACGGCGCGGTCGAACGCTTTGGGAACACCGAGCTGCAGTGGACCTCCTTTGGAAAGCTTGAGGAGATCGCGCAGGGTGCCGATACCAAACGCTTGACCTACGACGCTGACGGGGCTCGCGTGCTGCGGCAGTCGAGAGACGACTACACCGTCACGGCGCACAGCCTGTACGAACGCAGGTTCAGAGACACCGGGCAGCTGGAAGAACTTCGGCTGAAGGCTCCGAGTGCGACCGGGGCCGTGGTCGCGGAGTTCCGCTACGAGCCGGCGCCGCCAGGCTCCGATCCTGATTGGGTCCGCACGCAGAGCCGCTACATCCACGATGACCATCTGGGCTCGGCGGGTCTGATCACCGATGAGACCGGCGCGGAAGTTGGGCGAATCGCGTACGACCCGTGGGGGCGGGCTCGGGACGCGGACGATTGGAATGCGTATCTCGCCGACGACGCGACGGACGAGCTACCGATCGGGTTCACGGGCCATCAGGCCGAGCTCGATGGAGGGCTGATCAACATGCGCGGGCGGATGTACGACCCGCGGCTGGGCCGGTTCATGAGCGTGGACCCGATCATCGAGAACGCGACGAACGTTCAGACGTGGAACTCGTACTCGTACGTGCAGAACCGGCCGCTCTCCGCGGTCGACCCGACAGGGTTGGGCGCGAGCGATGGGGGTGGGGGCGATGCCGACCCGGATTGGACCGTCGACCCTGGCAACCCAGACGCGTGCGACTACATCACCGAGGACGGAGGCTGCGGAAAGAACCTCACGATTCACACCAGCTCGGCCAGTTCGGCCGGGGTCCCTGGGAACGACGCGCCGATCGGTGGGAACTGGGGCGGTGGAGATGGTTCCGGGGCGGGCATGCGGGGCGCCAACGCGATCGGTGGCGAAGCGCAGTTGCAGGATCTTGCAGCTCCGAACCAGGCCGCAAACGAGCTTGCGTACCAAGAGGCAGCTCGCCGGTTGAGTGGGAGCGGAGTGACACTCACGGGCCTGAAGCGGGCGGGTGGGTGTTCGGACGAGACGTGCCGGGCGCTGGAGTCGATTGGATC
This sequence comes from uncultured Nannocystaceae bacterium, assembly GCA_964352485.1. Lineage (GTDB taxonomy): Bacteria > Myxococcota_A > Polyangia > Nannocystales > Nannocystaceae > CAJXVA01. The sequence goes on from CAYGTG010000766.1 coordinate 3,381, forward strand.
GGAGGGCGGAACGATCAAGCTGCCAGCGGCGGCGACGGCGGAGACGGATGATGCGCTGGACGATGCGCGGCGCGAGAGCAACGGGCGTCCCGCGGCTGAGGGCATGGCACTCCTGGTCTCGCGGATGATGTCCGGTGGGACCGAGGAGTTGATCCTTCTGGCGATCGAGGGGGAGAGCATTAACCCGCTGGACCGCGGCCCGGTGCCGGGGATCAAGGGGCCAAAGAGGGGGTCGCCAAAGCAGACGGAGCGGCGCTTCGTGGTCGATCCGAAGGGAAATGCAGTGATTCAACCCCAAGGTGGGAAGACGGTCGGCAGCCCGGACGGTAGGTTCGTCGAAACACGCTACCCGAACGGCTCCCCCGCACAGCAGCTCCATGGTCCCCATGGTCATATAAAGCGCTCCCACGGGCATGGATTCAAGCCCGGCGCCGGCAAGAACAAGCGCGGACCCAGCCTCGACCAGCGAGGCAACGCAGTGGATGTGAATTCTCCCGAGGCCCATTGGCCCGTCAACGAGTGAGGTAGATATGGCAAAGACCACGGAAATTTCGAACCAGTTCAACACCTTTCTGTGTCTCGACGACTCCCTTCTAGAGGTCCTCGAACTGAGGACCGGAGACGCTGAGTGCAGCCTAAGGTTCGAGTTCGCGAGTATCCTCAAGGCGCCCGGCGGCAGTCCCTACGAGCCCCGAGTGAAGTTCGAGCCCGCCCTCGTCTCATTTCGCGGGGTGCGTTCGCTTACCTTTGGGGGGGAGTACCAGCTCAACTCCACCGTCGTCGGATGCAGGGCAGAACCCGTGGGAGACGGTGAACACATCAACTTTTACTTCGAGCTGACTGGTGGAACTGACCCCGATGCTTTCCTGGTTTCGGTGACGATTACGGCTACGAGCTTCCATGTCATGGCGTGCGAAGAATCCAAGGATTCGTAGCCAGAGATCCCCGTCCGACGGTCGTCCACTAGTCAGCCGTAGAAAGTGGGGACGCCTCATACCTGGTGATCCCCGTCGGTGATCCCCGTCCGATGGTCGTCCAGTAGGTGGACCAACGCAGGCGGTCCGCACCGTGGGCCTGGGCCTGTCGGCCCTGGGGCCGGGGGAAACGATGCAACGGTTGCGAGGCGTGGTC
>CAYGTG010000767.1:0-825 GCA_964352485.1 uncultured Nannocystaceae bacterium
GCGCAGGGTGTCGCACCCAGGCAGGCTCACCACCGGGAGCCTCGACCTCGAGGCGAGTACCCTGCAGCTGTTGTTTCAGAGCACCACGAAGGTCGCCGCACGAGACGTCGATCGACTCGACTTCACCGAGGTCTCGGCATGAGCGCGCTCGATGTCGTGGCGATGGGCGCTCGCACACCGGTCGGGTTGCGGGCCGACTCCACCGCCGCAGCGATCCGGTCGGGTTTGTCCGGCATCACCGAGCTCGCGTTTGTCGACGCAAAGGGCAACCCGATCTGTGGTGCGGCCGACCGCCGTCTCGACGCCTCGGTGCAGGGTTCCTGGCGCATGGCGGAGCTCCAAGCATCGGCGTTGGCCGAAGCGTTGGGTAACCTCGAACTCGCCGACATGCCGTGCAGGCTGTGGCTGGTCCTGCCAGAGACGCGCCCGGGCTTTGGCGACGAGGATGCCCAGCGTCTTCGGGCGGCTGCAGCCTCTCGGGTCGCCAAGAGCGGCGCGCGGGTCGAGATGCGCAACTGCGGCCGCGGTCATGCCGGCGCGGCGGAGGCTCTCGCCCGCGCAAGCGGGGAGGAGGGCGAGGCCGTGCACGTCGTGCTCGGTGTCGACAGCTATCTGCATCCGCACACCTACGTGTGGCTCGAGCAGCAGGGGCTTCTCGCGCAGGAGGGCGCGCGCAACGGCGTGGTTCCTGGGGAGGCGGCGTGTTGTTTGGTCTTGGCGTCGGCGGTGTTGCAGCCGCAGCTTCGCGTCCGGGGTCTGGCGCGGGTTTCCGGGGCCGGGCATGCCCAAGAGGACCGGCTGCGCGACAGCGAGTCGGGCTCGCTC
>CAYGTG010000767.1:835-1445 GCA_964352485.1 uncultured Nannocystaceae bacterium
GTGTTGGTCTGACTCGTGCGGTGCTCGATGCGGGCGCTCGGTTGGCCTTCCCCGAGCAGGCGGCAGATGCTGTCTTCGCCGACCTCAACGGTGACCGCTACCGCAGCGAAGAGTGGGCGTTCCTCGCCATGCGGGCACCGGTCGCCATGCGTTCGCTGCAGTATCGATCGCCGGTCGGAAGCGTGGGCGATGTGGGGGCCGCATTCATGCCGCTGGCGATCGCTCTGGCGGCCCAGTCGTTCATGCGTCGGTACGCACCTGGACCGTGCGCGCTGGTGACCGCGGGGTCCCATGGGGGACTTCGGGGTGCCGTGTTTCTCACCACGAAGGAGGCCTCATGACAGTCATCGTCAATGGACCGAAGACCCCGGTCACCGCCGGGAGCACGGGGATCGCGATGGCGACGGTCCCCAACATTTGCAAGATGCCGGGGCCGCCGGCGCCCTTTGTGCCGACACCGCTGCCGAATATCGGCAAGAGCGACAGCTCGCCCAAGAAGTACACCAAGAAGGTGAAGCTGGAGGGGAAGGCGGCGGCCATCCAGGGGGCAACCTTCACCTCGACCGGTGACGTCGCTTCGAAGGGGACCGGGGGAGGGCTCGTGTCATCC
>CAYGTG010000767.1:1455-4506 GCA_964352485.1 uncultured Nannocystaceae bacterium
GTGTCATCCAACACCCATGGTCCGACCAGCTTCGTCGGTCCGGGCTCCTTCGACGTGAAGTTCGAGGGGAAGAACGTGCAGCTGCTTGGCGACCCGATGCTCAACAACTGCGGGGGAAGTGGGAACCCGCCCAACTCGGCCACGCTGGCGGGCGTCCTTCAGAAGCCCGGCCTCATCGCGGTGCTCGGGGATGAGCCTTGCCCCGCCTGCGGCAAGACCCACGGCGACGACACCAAGCTCGAGGAGAGCGAGGATACCCAGGGCCTCTGCGACGACTTGTTTGCGGCGGCAGACCGTGGCGTGAAAGAGGCCCAGAAGACGGCCGACGCGCAGCACGAAGACGCCTTCGAGGCCCAGAAACAGGCGTTTCGGGACCTTCAAGCGGCGATCGATGAAGAACTCGCAGGTGACGGGCTCAGCAACAAGGCGCGCAAGAAACTCGAGAAACAAAGACGAAAGCCGGAGCCGAAAGAGCCATCGAAGCGGAAGGTCGGCTACACCGCGATGGCTGGGGTGGTGAAGTGCAAACACGGCAAGGTGTTCGCTGGCTTCTCGGGAACGCAGCGCTGGGAGGTCTACGAGGAGATGCCCGGCGGGTGGCACAGCCCGAAGGCCTTTGATACCGATCGCCTGGTCGACAAGGTCGAGGCCAAGAACCTCTCCAAGGAGCATCTCGGTGCCCACATCAAAGCGAATCTGGATACGCTCTGGGACATCTGCGAGCGCGGGAACGCGGCCTTCCGGGCCGGAGGGGGAGCTGGCTTTGCGTGGTACCCCCCAGGCATGTGTGCGGCGCAGCAGATGGTCGTCCTGGCCATGGACCATCAGTGCCGCCCGATCGGTTTGACGGAGCGTTGGTACAAGAACGGGGACCCGAGTGCTGTGCCCGCGGGAGACCTGTGGGTCAGGGACATGACATCCACGGGCCCGAGCGCGAAGCGTAAGATCGAACCGGCCGAGATGGGGAACAAGAAGGCGGTTCCGCCGTGCGAGACGTGTCAGGTCATGCTCGCGGCGCTGCTCTGCGTTGAGGATGGCTTCACCGAGTGTGACTACAAAGCACCCAAGGCGGGGGTCTGCAAGTGCACGTAGTCGGAAGTGGTTCCCCCATGGTCGAGAGCTTCGTCGCGCTCGCGGAAGCCATCGTTCCGGGGTGCGCGAACACCTGGAAGGGAGCCACCGAGGACCAAGTCGACGAGATCGAGTTCTTTGCCGGCCGCGACTTGCCCCCGTTCTATCGGTGGTTTCTCGAGACGATGGGGGAGGACATGGGGTCGCTCGGGCACGACTATCTCGACCTCCGCGCACAAACCGTGCTCGCGGCGTACAACGCCTTCGAGTTTCAGCGCGGCGACGGCCTGCTGTTCGTCGGACGCCACCCGGAACCCGTGTTTCCCTTTCGCCAATTCCTCGACCTCAAGGCCCCGTGCCGCGAAGACGCTGCCGTCCTCGAAGAGCCCGAAGCGGGCGGAGACCGAACCCGGGTGTTCGAGACGCTGCGAGAGCAGCTCGCGTGGGGGCTGCTGGTGCGGTGTCGGCTGACCACCGCGCCGCAGCAGTTCATCGGTGCGGTCTCGAGCCCCGGAGCGGACGTCGCAGCCGCGCTGAAGCCCGCACTGGCGACCCTGGGCTGGACCTCGATGCTGGAGACCGGCCGGTATTGCGGGCTCTACGAGCGGCGGGGTGCGTTGTTGCTGCTCTCCAATCGCGTCGATCCACAGCGGCACGAGACGCTGGTCGTACAGGCGGGTGCGCCCGACAGCGTCACGCTGAGGGCGGCGTTGGGGGAGCTCGCGGTGACGGCCGACGTGAAGGTCGAAGCGCTGCGCTGGGAGCCGCCATTGCCCGACCCGGGCTGATCCGGCTGGTCGACGACCTATGGAGACGGGTGCCCAGCACCGAACAGCATCGCCCTGTTCGTCGATGAGGTCCGCCTCTGCGAGGTCTTGCGCCTCGAAGAGAAGGGCCCAAAGCGTGGGACCCCATCGTCGTAGCGACCGCTACTCCAGCCGGAGGATCACATCACCCTGAGCCAAGTCCGACTCGTTCTCGGGGACCACGGCAACCACTTTCGCGGTCTCGGGCATCCCGTCCCCGCCGTAGGTCAGCCGGTTGAAGGTCTTCATCACCTCGAGCAGCGCGACCGTCTGCCCGACCTTCACAGTGTCCCCAGGCGAGACGAAGGGAGGCTGGTCCGGCGCGGGCCGCAGATAGAAGCGGCCCGAGAGCGGTGAGCGGAACGCCAACCCACCGGCGTCGGCTTCTGACTCGACCGCCGCAGCCGCAACGGATCCCGTCGCCGCCTCGAGGTCGAGCGTCAGCAGCACATCGCCGTAGGCGACGTGGCCCGGCGAGGATGCGTTGCCCTTGCGCGAGGTCACCACGCCGACGGCGCCCGCAGGCGCGAGCACGCGATGAAGCACGCCGAGGGTCTCGATGAAGCCAAGCGTCATCCCCGGCTGAATCAGAGAGCCTTCGTCGGGAGCCTCTCGCCAGTGTCCGACCGTCGGGCACAGGACATGAATGAGGCTGCCGTCGCGCTCGATCTTCGCGAGCAGTTGGGGCTCGAATGCGCGTCCGTTCTTCATCGCAATCCCTCCGTGAGCACCGCGAGGTCGTGCAGCGACCAGATCCTCGGGTTCTTGATCCTTCGATACCCGGTGGCCTGGTAGCTGGCCTCGACCAGCATCGCAACGTAGGCCCGCAGCTCACCGAACTCCACGATCTCGTCGGTGTCCATCTGCCGTGCGGCGACAAACGGATCCATGTCGGCCTCGATGCGTTTCTCGACCGACGCCATGCCCTTCTCGATCGCGCCCCGCTCGTCAGGGTCTTGCGAGATGATCTCGAACTCGTCGTCGAGCTTGGTGTTGTAGGTGGCGATCGCCAGCGTGCGTCCCTCCATCACCGACTGCCGCGACAGTGTGGTCGACAGCTGCACGACCGGGTCGTAGGGCATGCCGGCCATGGCGTAGTAGCCAGCGCCCGAGGCCTTGCGCAGCAGCACCGTGAACATCGGCGTTTCGTTGGTGCTGTTGGTGTAGATGAGGT
>CAYGTG010000768.1:0-4500 GCA_964352485.1 uncultured Nannocystaceae bacterium
CGTCGAGGAGATGGTGAAGGCGCTCCGATGCAACCGCGAGGCCGATGATGTGCAGGGTCGGGAACAGGGGTTGCAGCCCGGTACCTTGGGTGTCGCTCCACGACTGGGCCAGCGCGCCTTCGTCGGGTTCTGCAGCACGCTCGACAACGCGAAGCAGGGCCAGCAGCGCGCGACCGGGTTCGTCGATGTCTCTCTCGTTGAAGGCGTCGCTGGGTGCGACGCCCGACTCGGCGAAGCTGCCCGGAGACAGCCACGCGAGGATCGAGCGCAGGAGCTCTCCGCGCAAGCCGACCTCCCAGTTGCGGCGGCGCCGGAACTTGCTCGCGTCCTGCTCGCGTATTGAGAGCGTGTCGATGGCCCCGCGAACGTCCCCCTGCTCGAGGCGGTGCTGCGCGACATCGGCCGCGGCTTCGAGACGAACTTCGGGCAGCGCGCCGGATTGAGCGACGGCGTCGAGCGCCGCGAGCCCGCGCGCCGGGTCGTGAAGGTAGGTTGCCCGGGCCGCGGCGAGCTTGGCCTTGCCGCGGTTGGTCAGGCGGTGGTTGGCAAACGCGATGGTCAGGGGGACGGTGAACATCCCTCCGATGACGGCGCCAATTCCCCCGGTGCCAAACGCCAGCGCCAGCAGGATGCCGCTTGTGACGGCACCCGCGACCGGGGCCGCGAGCAGGACCGTCGCCAGCTCGGGGCCCGCGTGTCCTTCGGGGTAGAACTCCGGGGCGTGCCGCAGGGCGTCCGGACTTCGGCGGGCCAGGGCGGTGCTGGCCTGCGGGACGGGGGAGTCCGTCATTCGGCGGATGATATCGACCGCAGATGCGCTGGCAATGGACAATTGAAGAAGGCGAGGGTCCCGGGGGACGCCTCGCCTTCTTCGCCGAGCATTCGCGACGCTACGCGTGCTGGTTGTACTGGGCGTCGCCGAACCCAAGCATTGGCACGAAGATGAACGAGAGAAGGGCCATGCCGACCCCGAACCCTGCGCTCTTCCCAAATTTCTCTGCGATCCCAATGTTGATCAGGACCAGAGCGACGATGTTGGCGATCGGGATGAAGCAGAGGACAAGCCACCAGGTGGGCTTGTTGGCGATCTGCAGCATCACGTAGATGTTGTAGAACGGCACGATACAGGCCCAGCCGGGTTGACCTGCCTTGGTAAAGACCTTCCAGAATCCCGCGACGACGATGATGCCGATCGCGAGTTGAACCAGCGCTCCAATGAGATCACCCATGACGGTGCGAGCGTACCACCCGGCGCCAAGAGCGGCGTACTGAAAAAAACTCCGGCCGTAGGGCCGGAGCGTTGGTGTTCTCGGGGGACAGGTCCTGATTCGAAGCGCGAGGCTTGGACCCAAGGGCTGGTCGAGGCCAGACCGCGCAAAAGCGAGCGCACCCGATCGGGCGAGGACGAGTCAGCGACGCAGCAGTGGCCGCGCGGGGTCGCTGGCCCGGAATCGATGGGTGATTGAGGTCTTGCCTCGACGGACCTGTACCCGATTGATGTGGGCGGGTGTCAGCTCGAAGAACACCGCGTTGCGCAGCAGGACCCCACTCGGATCTTTGGGGAGCGTGAACTCGAAGAACAGCCGCGCGGCTTGGTCCTCGATCTCGCAGCCGATCCAGACCAGCGGCAGGGGCCCATCTGGACCCTCGAGCGTGAACCTCTCGACGACGTAGGCGTGGGCAAGCGCGTCGAGCTTGGCGTCGGTGTCGACGTCGAGCGTGCGGCCCGACTCGCGGCGAAGGGCTTCCTGCAGGTCCTCGGGCGCGACGGTGAGGGTGACCTCCAGGCGTCGGCCCCGAACGTCCGCCACCGCAGCGCTGGCATGGACGGGGTGCGCCTGGACGATTCCGGGCAGCGCGGGCACGAGCAGGGTCCCGCACAGGAACGCACGCCGGTTCATTGACCGGCCTCCGCGTCGCTGTCCTCGTCGGGATGATCCTTCATTTTCGGTCCGTCACCCAACCCGGCCTCCTGCATCGGGTTCTTCTTCTTGCGCTCCTTGTAGAGCTGAAAGCGAGTCTTTTGAACCTTCGGCGGCCACGCGTTGTTGGACAGATCGGTGTCGGCCGTCTCGAGATGGGGGTCGAGCGTGATGGAGACGATCGGGTCGTCGACGATCAGAAGCTTGCGGACGCGCGTGGGGTCCTTGCGCCAGACCTCGGCCGGAATGCGCACCTCTTGGTGTCGCCCATTCTCGAACGCGACGTCGAGGATGATCGGCATCACCAGCCCACCGACGTTCTCGAACTCGACCGCGTAGAAGCGCTTGCGGGAGTCCAACAGGGCGGCTTCATCCGCCTCCAGGCTGCTGCGTTTCTTCTTCCAGCGCTCGCGGTCGGTCTCGGTGACGTCGAGCTCGTCGTAGTCGTTGTAGAAGTCGTAGATGTCCTTGTCCGAGTCTGCCCAGGTGGGCAGCTCGGCGTCGCCGCGCTTGGACAGCGTTTGTGGCTCGGCATCTCGCTCGGCCTTGCGCTTGGCTTTGTCGAGCTCGGGGTCACCGGTCTCGAGCACGTTTTCCGTGATGCCCACGATGCCGATGTCGACGTGGTCAGTCGTGTAAAACCACCCGCGCCAAAACCAGTCCAGGTCGATGGCGGAGGCGTCTTCCATCGTGCGGAAGAAGTCCGCGGGCATGGGGCGGCGAAACTTCCACCGCTTGGCGTACTGGGAGAACGCGTGGTCGAACAGCTCCCGTCCCATCACGCTCTCGCGCAGCACGTTGAGGGCCGTTGCGGTCTTGGCGTACGCGTTGTTCCCGAACTGCAGCAGCGACTCCGAGTTGGTCATGATCGGGACCTGGTTGTCGCTGCGCATGTAGTCGGTGATCTTGCTCGGCTCCCCGCGCCGTGAGGGGTAGTTCGGCTCCCACTCCTGCTCGGCCCGATACTGCAGGAACGTGTTGAGACCCTCGTCCATCCACGTCCACTGCCGCTCGTCGCTGTTGACGATCATCGGGAAAAAGTTGTGCCCGACCTCGTGGATGATCACCGAGATGAGGCCGTACTTGGTGCGCTTGGTGTACGTGCCGTCCTTCTCGGGACGCGGCCCGTTGAAGCAGATCATCGGGTACTCCATACCTCCGACCGGGCCGTTGACCGAGATGGCGGTGGGGTAGGGGTACTCGAAGGCGTAGCGGCCGTAGACGTCGAGTGTGTGGATGATCGACTTGGTGGAGTACTTGCTCCACAGCGGCTCGCCTTCGTTGGGGTAGTACGACATCGCCCAAACCGGCTCACCGGCGACCTCGACCTGTTGCGCGTCCCAGATGAATTTCTTGGAGCTCGCAAAGGCGAAGTCACGGACGTTCTTGGCCTTGAAGCGCCAGGTCTTGGTGCTCTGGGTCTTGCCCGCCTGCGCCTGCTTGGCTTCGTCGGGCGTGACGACGAAGACCGGAGCCTTGGCGCGCTCAGCCTCCTGCAATCGGTCGCGCTGCGTGGCGCTCAGCACGTCGCGAGGGTTGGCGAGCTCTCCGGTCGAGGCGACGATGTGGTCGGCCGGGACGGTGATCTCCACGTCATAGTCGCCGAACTCGAGCGTGAACTCGCCGGCCCCGAGGTACTGCTTGTTCTGCCAGCCGTTGACGTCCTCGTAGGCGGCCAGGCGCGGAAACCACTGGGCGATCTCGTAGATGATCGTGCCGTCGTCGAAGCGCTCATATCCGGTGCGTCCGGGAACCTTGCTGCTGTCGTTGATCGCATACGACCAGTCGATGTCGAACACGAAGGACTTGCCCGACTTGAGTTCCTTGGGCAGGTCGATGCGCATCATGGTGCCCACGACGGTGTAGTCGAGGTCGCGGCCGCGCCGGTCGGTGACCTTGCTCAGCTTCACGCTTCCATCGAAGGTGAGGCCCTCGAGCAGCCGGCGAAAGCTGCGGTACGAAACCCGGTCGAATCCCGGCGCGCTCGCGGCCATCGCCCGGTCGGACGTCGGGCTGTAGATGTTGGCGTCGAGCTGAAGCCACAGGTACGAGAGCGTGTCGGGGGAGTTGTTCTCGTACCGAATGCGCTCGTGCCCGTGAACTTGTTGCCGCTCGTCGTCGAGCCGAACCTCGATGTCGTAGTCGACGTCCTGCTGCCAGTATTCATGACCGGGCGCTCCCGAACCGGTGCGGGTGGTGGTCGGCGTTGGCAGGAGTTCTTCGAGCTGCCGAAACGGGTCGGCCGCGACGGGGTAGGGCCCGCCGCTGCCAGCGAGGGCCGGTGCGGCGATCAGGACGAGGCCGGCGACGATGCAAATCTGGCACCTGAGCACGCGCGGAGCATACGTGACGCCTCGCGGATTGTGGCTCGGCGTGCGCGACGCCTCGCGCGGCCGTGAACGGGGTCGACGGGTGTTCGTCCGGGCCGGGACCCCGTGTTCCACGACCCGGGCGAAAACGCTGTAGCCTCCGCCCATGCAGCCCTGGGAGACGCTCGACACCGCAAAGGCCCCCGATGGCGAGGCGCTGGATCTTCGGCGTCGTGGTCACGAGTTTCTGATCCGCGCCGAGGCCCAAC
>CAYGTG010000769.1:0-4493 GCA_964352485.1 uncultured Nannocystaceae bacterium
ACGTAGCGCTGCCCCAGCTCATCCCGCAGCGCGAGGTCTGTTGCCGCGACGCAACGCTTCCAGCGGGGAGAGGGCTCGAGCTGGCCGCGCAAGGTCTTGCGGAAGAACTCGAAGTCCGCGTCGGCGAATGCTTTGGGCAGCTGCTCGGCAAACCGATGCAGAACGTGCCAGCTCAGGTATGCCCTCATCGTCTTGACGCCGCCGGACTTCACGGCCGCGGCCATCGCGGTGAAGAACTCGGGCGGGTAGACGTTGAGCGCATCTGCGTCGGACAGACCGATCTCCGCAAAGAACGGCGCCCACTCGAACCCAGGGGTCAGGGCGGCGAGCTGCTCGCGGGTGATCCGGTTGTACTGCTTGGCCGGGTCCCGCATTTGGTCGCGAGGTTTGGTGGCCTGCGCCAACGCGGTCTCGAACTCGACCACGCGCTTCGCCGCGTCCCCCTTGATGCCGGCCGCTGAAAGCATGCTCGCCACGTGGGCCTGGTACGCCTCCCGGAGCGCGACCGACTGTGGGTCGTCCTTGACGTAGTAGTCCCGGTCCGGGAGCCCGAGGCCCCCCTGGGACAGGTGCGCGATGTTGGCCGAGGGGTCCTTGTAGTCTGGACCCACCTCGAAGTTCAGCAGCGCCGGCACGCCAAGCTTGCGCATCTGCCCGGCGACCGAGGGGAGGTCACGAAGCTTCATCTTGGAGATCGCGGCCATCGTGGGCGCAAGCCCCTCGACCCCTGCAGCCTCGACGGCCGTCTCGTCCATGCAAGCGCCGTAGAACGTGCTCAGCTTGCCCTCGTCACTCTCCAAGATCGACTTTAGAGCGTTCTGGTTGCGCTCCTGAAGCGCCTGAAATCGGCCGTAGCGAGGTTGGTCTGCCGGCAGCTCCGTCGCATCGATCCATCCGCCGCAGGCGTAGCGGTAGAAGTCGTCGCAGGGGTTGGTGCCCGGGTCCATGTTGGCCAACACCTCGGCGGCCACCTCGGGCTGGACCGTGGGACCCTGCGCCACGGGTGCACTCGTGCTCGTGTCCTCGGGAGGCTGAGTCTGGGTCTTGCAGGCCGGGACCAGCGAGAGAATGACGAGAGCAAGCGACGCGCGAACCATCGCGGGGACCTTGCCATACGCCCATCGAGATCGCGGATGAGCCTCTTCACACCCATGGCTGAAACACTGGGCCCGATCGCGCGAGTCAACGAATGCCGTGGCGCTCCGCAAAGCCAGCCAGCGCGTCCCACGGCCGAGTCAGCATCACAAACTGTCCCGGCGTCGAGGTACGCGCCGCTTCCAGCGCCCGAATGCTGTCGGTCTCTCGTGAGACCCCGCGGTATTCCACCGCGGTCAACCGCTCCAACGCAAACGCCTCGAGCAAGCGGACCTGTCGCATCTGCCGGGCAGAGTGAAGGTTCTCCGCCCGCTCCCATCCCTCCGATACCAGCGAGGCCACCGTCTCGTCGTTGCCCCGCTTCGCCTCCACGACCACATCGGTGAGCAGATGCATTCCGCGCTTGGCCGCGGAGGTCGCCGCATGCGCTCGCGCGCGCCACGACTGCGCCTCCTCGAGCCGGCCACACAGGGCCTCGGCGATCGCCAAGCGGCCCAAGACCGTCGGGTACGAGGACGCGAGCGCTCCGCTCGGTCCGATCCAGCCCGCATGCAACACCGCACACAGCAATCGCGAGGCGCGCTGTGGCTCCCCCGCCTCAAGGTACACGGCGGCTCGATTGCATACGGTGATCGAATGCAGGCTCGGCGAAGCCCGCGATGCCTCGCACAGGCCCTCGAGAGCCTCGGCGGCAGGACCGAGCTCGCCCGCCATCAGGATCGCGACCGCGTCCATGTTGCGGCGCGCAAGGCTGGCGAGTTTGCGACGTCGGGCGACGGAATAGCCAAAGACCCCGATGAGCGTCGCCCACATCACGAGCGGATGAACGGCCACGCTCGCAATCCCGGCAAGGGCTCCAAGGCCCAACCCCGTTGGCAACCGGCGCAAGTACCAAGCCCCCTTGGTCAGGGGACGGTAGCGCGGTTCCTGCGGCAGCAGGTCGAGATCGACGTTTGCGAGCTCCCCCATGGGCCGCAGCATACTCGCCTCTCGCCTTCGAACCGAACCGAGCGCTGCGAGGCTCTCAAGCACTGCAGGACCCGTCACCGAGCTGAGCGGCATCGCATCGCATTAACTGAAACGGCCCGCTCCCGGTGTACCCGGTGCGGACCCTGCTGCGTCCCCCGCCGAGGCGGGGACCTCCAACTCAGGCGCTCTGCGCTTGCTTCTTGATGATCTCTTCGGCCAAGTGCGGAACAACTTCCCAGACCACCGACTCGATCACGTCTCGACTCAGGGCGGCGACCGCCTCTGCGACTTTCGGGTCGATCCCTGCGTCGCCAGCGGCCTTGGCCAGCCGCTCGACCATCCCGGGGGTCGGGCTGTCTGCCGCGGTGAATGGAATCGGCACGGCGATCGGGATCGGTCCCGACGAGGCCGCCGGGCGAGCCGCAGCGGGGGCAGCAGCTGGCCGAGCGGCAGGACGCGCCGCGGGCTTCGGAACCGCGGGTTTCGGAACCGCGACCGGGCTTACCAGGCGTGGTGCTGCCTTGGGCACCGCAGGCTTGGGCGGTGCTGCAGTCTTGGCGGCAGGCCGAGCGGCGGCTGGAGGCGGTGCAACCTTCGGTGCGGGCTTCGGTGCGGGCTTCGGTGCGGGCTTGGCTGCCGACGCAGCGGCAGGCTTCGATGCCACACCGGTTGCCGCATTGACCTTGTCGATCAGGTCCTGCGTGTCGAAAGGCTTGTGGATGAAACCATCTGCGCCGACCGCATCGAACCGCGCCTGGTCGACACCAGATTGGTTGGACACCATCAAGATCACGGGCGTTCCCTGCGTTGCAGAGTCAGCCTTGAGGGACTGACACACGTCGTAACCGCTTGGCTCACCGTCCCCAAGGGCGGTGTCTACCAAGATGACATCGGGAGAGAGCTGCTTCGCTCGGGCGACCGCATCGGACCCCTTACTCACCGAGGTTACGTCTGCATCTTCGGCCGCAAACGTGATCTTCACGGCCAGTCGCATGGTCTTGCTGTCGTCGATCGCGAGGATCTTTGTCGGCATAGGGCTCCCTACTTCCGCCACAGAGGTACCATGTCGGCCGTGAAGCGGTCAACGAACGCGACCCCGCGCTCGCTTCAGATCATGGCTGCGGACCCCGTGCCGCGCAGGCAGGAACCGCGCCGAAATCGGTTGACCGATCTCGTGGATCGAATGATGGCCGATGTCGTTCTTGCCCACGCGCCGGGCCAGCGGGTGCTCGACCTCGGCCGGGGGAACCGTCAGCTCGCGGAGTGGGTCGAGGACCGGGCGGCATCCTTATCGGTGGTCGACGCCACCGACCTCGGCCGGGGAGCGGACGTTCACCTCGCCGTCCCCGATGCCCAGTTCGACCTGGTCTACTGCGTGCGCACGCTTCCCCACCTCGGTCGCGACGACGAGACATCGGTCGCCGCGGCCCGGTCGCTGCTTGGGGAGACCGCCCGGGTTCTGCGGGACGACGGCACTGCGCTCATCCAGTTCGACAACCCGCGCAGCCTTTGGGGCCTGTACCACGGGCTTCGGAACCCGGTCACCGTCGTCGAAGGCGGACCGATGGTCTTGGACTCCGATCGCGGGATCACTCGGCTCGACACCTTGGGGCGGTTTAAGCGGATGCTGCCCCGATCGCTGCATCTGGCCAGGCTCCACGGCATGCGGATCGCTGCGCATGCGCCCAGCCTCTTGGCGGTCCCCCTGCTCGGCTCGCTGATCGAACGCTTCGAGTGGTTTGGGCGCGACCGCCGGATGCTTGGTGTGTTTGGGGCCCACGTCTTGGTGGAGCTGCGCAAGATCGGCCTCGAAGCCTCGGCATGAGGCCGTGGTATCTACGAGCCCATGGCACCGATGGCCGCACGCATCCTGATCGTCGACGACGAGCAGGGCATGCGCGAGTTTCTGTCGATCTGCCTCGGGCGGGCTGGACATCAGTGTACGACCGTCGCCTCGGGCGCCGAGGCGGTTCGGCTCACCTCCGATCGGTCCTTTGATCTCGTCATCACCGATCTGACGATGCCGGGCGTGGGCGGGATGGAGGTGCTCCGGCACGTCTGCGCGCTTCCCAACCCCCCGGTGGTCATCATGATTACCGCCTTCGCAACGACGGATACCGCCATCGAGGCGATGAAGCTCGGTGCCTACGACTACCTGACGAAGCCGTTCAAGGTGGACGAGATTCAGGTCGTCGTGTCCCGGGCCTTGGAGCGCCGCTCACTTGCCACCGAGAACGAACGCCTTCGCGAGGAGCTGCGGGGGGTTCAGAGCCTCGATCGCATGGTGGGGCGCTCCGAGGACATGCTCAAGGTGTTCGAGCTGATCCGCAAAGTGGCGCCCACCCGCACGAATGACCTCGTTCGCGGGGAATCCGGGACCGGCAAAGAGCTCCTCGCGCGTGCCCTCCACAACCTCTCCGATCGCGCAC
>CAYGTG010000770.1:0-4490 GCA_964352485.1 uncultured Nannocystaceae bacterium
ATAATGACGCGGTCGCGAAACGCCGGGATCCCAACTGCGGAGCGGGATGTCGGGGTGTTGACTTGCTCTCATTTACCTTTTTAGAGTTTTGAAAGAAAATTACCAGCAGCACCCCTCCTCCCTCTCCTCGTCTCCTATATGAAAACCTCCGAAAACCGCGCCACAACTGCAACCCGGTCCCCCTCGGCGCACGGGAGCCGTTCGGCCTAGTCGGCCGAGCGTCACATCCTCCCCGTACTGTCAGTTTTCGTGGATCTGGAACAGGAATCCGTTCTTTGCGGAGCCTTGCTCAGCGCGGCGCGTCACCAACCAGGCCGCACCTGAGACGACGGCTTCATCACGCCCGCCGACACCACATCAGCCTGTGACCGCTGACCTTGACCGCCGAACTCGCTCACCAGCCGCGCTCGGAGATCACAACGGTGGATCGAGGCTTAGGAGCCTCAGGATTCCGGCCAACGTTCCACTCGAAAGCCGACCGACCCTCAGCGACTCACACGTTAGTCGTGACACCCGAGTCGATCGATAGCAACTCACGGATGGCGACGATCAGCTGAACGGGCCGGACGTTGTCCGAACTTTTCGGTCGGAAGCTGACAGTCGTTCAGGACCGATGTCGATCGACTACCAGCAACTTCGAGATGACCGGCAAGTCGTGGTCTCGGTCACGAAGGAGCTTGCCGTTCTTGAGCGACGCGAGGCCTGCGACCTTGACGATGGAGTGAGTACTGGATTTTGTGGTGGTCAGGCTGCCTGGTTGTTGTCCTGGGTGACAATCGACTCTTGCGCCCAGTGACAACCTCGCAGTAGAACTGTGCTCGGGTCCTCGACCCACTGACTCCTGACGCCAAGGAGGGAGCCCCGCTGCTACGGGACTCCCTCACGTACTCAGCCTCAAACTTGAGGTCTACTTTGGTGTTGCGCTTGGAATGTCGGTGTTCAAGCTGCTTCCTGGTTCGGATTCTCCCGAGCTAGGAAGCGGTGTGCGCAGACCCACATTGGCTTGCCTTCCGGTCCAAGAACCGGTGATTCGGTCATGAGGAAGGTGCTACCCCTCTCGTATCGAGTGGACCGACCGTACTGGTCGACCCAAGTTCCCCTGACGGGGACACGTTGGCCGGTTACCCACTGTTCGTGGATGTTCCGGCCCTTCCTGTGCTCGCATGAACGGGCCATAAGGCTTTCTCTTTTTCTCCGGGGTAGTGACCCGGATTGGGTGGCGACCCGATCTGAGCCGCCCACAGCCGAACCTAGATCAGCTCAGCTGTGGATAACTACACCATCGTAATTACGACAATGTCAACGTTTGAGAGCGGTTTCCTCACGCTCCGTGGCTCTTTTCACACGGCGTGCATTGGGTCCTCGGCTTGGATGCCGATCACGACTAGAGGATTGATCGACATCCCAATGCTTCGACTGTCCCCCTGTCGCTGGCATTGACTGCGATACCGAAGACGCCGACGCGACGCAGGAAACGCCGCCCGAGTTGGTCGCGATGCTGGAGGCGTGTTCCCGCGGAGGTCGGCTGCGCTGCTTCGTTGTGGCAAGACCAAGCGGAAGCTGCGGCGACCAAGGCGCTCGGCGGGCGGTCACTCGGGTGAGCGTTCAACGTGGAGAGCATTTCGATCCCGGAGCGCAGCCCGAACTAGCCGCTGAGATCGACGCGCTCGTCAATCAAGCGACGGCGATTCTGCGGCCTGGCGTCCCGTTCGACGAAGCGATGAGGGTCTTGTCCTACGGAGACGAGGAACTGGCGGCGTGGCTGGATCAGCACAACAGCCTGCCTTGAGGGCTCTGTGAGCGACCAGAGCAATCCGCAATCGGGGGTCATCGAAACGATATTGCGTCGGTGTTACAAGGGAAAGGGATGGGCTGTTCCCCGCGTGACATATCCAGGTCTGCCAAGCTTGAGCCCGCCGCCAAGATTGCTGGGGAGCCCACTGTGAAGCTCAACGCTCTGAACCTTTTGCTGTTGTCCGTCCTCGGATCATTCCTCGGGCGACGACGCGAGCCCCTACCGGACAACGCTGTCGCCGATGCGCTTGCCCACGTACGAACCGCCCAAGAGGAGTACGCCGAACTCAAAGCTAGGGAAGAGCAGGCCCGGCTCGCTGCCGAACAAGGCTTCGAGAGTTCACCGGATGGCGAATCTCCAGTAGGCGTCAAAGCCGGCGGAGAACTGACGACTACTTCGCCGGATCCTGCTCCTGCTGTTGTGAAGGGGCGAGATGCCCCAGTCCATGGAACGTCGCAACAACCGCTGTCTGCGCAGCTTGATGAGCCGACACCGACGACGTAGCCCAGAGCACCAGAGTCGCAGCGTTGAACCCGATGAGCCACCCAAGCCCGTTCGACGCAGACGAAGCGCAGTAGCCGAGAAGCAGCATTCCGATCAGTGCCGCTGACCCGAACACAAGGCGGAGTCGTTCGGCGAGTTCAGCTTCGAGAGCGGCGTGTTCGGCATCTGCTCGATCCACCGGGTGGAGGTACGCGCTCGCCACCGGGTGGTACCAGTGATAGCGAGAGTGCTCAGGGATCTCGGCAGCTTCTCGAAGACCCCGGAGGTCCTTGCGATAGGCGTTCAATCGGCCGAATCGAAGGCGTCCGATCAGCATCCGTTGCGCAGCGCCGACCAGAGGCACAGCCAGCACCGCAGCCGAAGCGATGCCGAGGCCGCCGAGGACAACGGTGCCTGGCGACAGCGGATCTTCAACCTCCTGGCCCAGCGCTTCGGTTGTCGCCCCGGTGAGAAGCACCAGCAGAGCGATGAACAGCAACGAAGGCCATAGCACGAGAATCCGGTCCACTGCCGACAGACTGCTGATCATCGGTAACGTCTTGTCGGCGTCGAGCACTGGCACCTCGCCCAGCCGATCCTCCGGAGTCGAACCCAGTCTTGCCGTCAGCTCGCCAGCCTTCTTGCTGAATGGATCGTTCGCGTAGCCCTTGTAGATGTCGACCAAATTTGAGTTGGCCTCCCCCTCAAGCCCCTTGTTTGCCTTCTTCAGGCCGACTTCGATCTGTTTGATGGACGACTCGCTGAGCAGCACTTCGCCTCGCTCCACTGAACGGAGCCAGCGAGCAGATTTTCTGGAGTGCTCAGCGAGTCGCTCGATCGAGACGTAGTGGTCTTTCGCCGTTCGCGCCTCAGACAAGTGGGCTCCGAAGATGGCGCTGATGCTCAATCGGCCCTCCCACTCAGGACGAGGCGCTCGCCTCGAAGCGACCCTGGTCGCAGCTCTCCCAGGGGTCGCACTGTCCTCGCTAGCGCTCTCATTGTCGGCATGAGCCATATGGGTCTTTCGGCCCACACCGCCAAGAGTTGAGGCGCAGCACTCGGCACCGGAGAATCTCCCTCTGAGGGTTCGTGTCAGTCTCCCGTTGGCGGCTTGGCCATCTTCCCGACCCAACGCCGTGAGCACTCGTGAATCTCGGCGATCTCGGCGACGGAGACGTTTGGGTCTTTGTAGGCCTCGATGATGGCGGCGTGGTCGAGTCGACGGTTCGACGTGACGGGGCGTTGCCACACTCCAGCTTCCTTCGCAGCCCTGATCACCGTAGAAACACTCACGCCGTGCATTTCCGCAATGTCGACGAGTTTCGTTTCGGTGTCTTCGGTGTACGACTTGATGACGGCTGCGGTGACGTCGTCTGGGATTCGTGACGAATCGGCGGGGCGGGGCGGAACAGCGGCTGCTCGTGCCCGGTTGATAACCGTGGACTTGGACACACGAACTTGGTGGCGATCTCGGCGACGGTCAGCCACACCGCCGACGGGTGTACGAATGCGACTCCCGGCGCCGACCGGGTCCGCCCTGATACCGGCCAAAGATGCGCCTCGCCGCCGAACAAGGCGCTGGCCTACTCTTCGGGGAATGACTGTCCGCAAGGTTCCTCGAACTGGCTCTGCAGCTGAGCGTCTGACCGGCGAACGGATGAACGCTGCTGTCGAGCACGCGACTCGCAATCGGATGCCGCCTTTGAGTGCGTTGGAGGTAACGAAATTGCTGCTCGGTGATGCATTCGATCCGGCGGACTGGCCGGACCTGGTCGAAGACTGAGGAACGGAACCGATCGGGCACGCCGCCCGACGGTCCGCCCGCTCCCTGCTAGTCGCCAGCGTTGTTGTAGTACTCGGGGCTGGCGGCAAGGTTCGCTGCGAGTGCGAGGTCGTCGCCATCGAGGAGTCGCTCGGACCAGAACTCCAGACCGGCTGCGTCTGGGTTTCGTCCGAGGAGTTCCTGGAAGAGTGCTGTGACTCGTGCTTTGCGTGATTCGGTTGATTGGTAGAAGCGACGGGCGACGTGGCGGATGCCGTTTGCTTCGGCTTGGCTGATCCAGAATTGGCGGCCGTCGTTGTCTGATGGGCGGAAGAGCAGTTCGTCGTAGAGGTCGTTGACCCACTGCTCGACGGAGTGGTTCTCGTTGGCGAGGTATTGGGGGCGGCCGTAGAACATGGCTGCCATCTCGGCAATGGTGAGTCCTTCGCC